>NZ_JAEMUC010000048.1:0-59510 GCF_018342455.1 Neochlamydia sp. AcF95
AGCAGCTATCACAGCTACAAGAGCTTGGCTTAAGCAACAACCAGCTTAACACTCTTCCTGCAGAGATAGGGCATTTATCCCAGCTCAATAAAATTTACTTAGACAGCAACCAGCTTACCTCTCTTCCGGTAGAGATATGGCAGCTATTGCAACTACAAGAGCTTTACTTATGTAACAACCGGCTCGCCACTCTTCCTACCGAGATAGGGCAGCTATTGCAACTACAAGAGCTTTACTTAAGTAACAACCAGCTCACCACTCTTCCTACCGAGATAGGGCAGCTATTTCAGTTGAAAGAGCTTAACTTAAACAACAACAAACTTATCTTACTTCCGGCTGAGATAGGACAGCTATATCAGCTACAATTGTTTGGCTTAAGCAACAACCAACTTACCTTCCTTCCTGTGGAGATATGGCTGCTATCGCAGCTGCAATTGCTTGAATTAGACCGCAACCAGCTCACCGCCCTTCCGGCAGAGATAGGGCAGCTATTGCATTTGCAAAAGCTTGGCTTAAACAACAACCAGCTTACCGCCCTTCCTGCAGAGATAGGGCAATTATCAAAACTACAAGATCTTGACTTGAATAACAACCAAATCACCTCTCTTCCTATAGAAATGAAGGAGCTAACTGCTTTAAAGAAGCTTCAGGTGAATGAGAATCCGCTGCAAAGCATTCCAGATGAAATAAGGGAGCGTTTTTGCCTTTAGCTGAAAAAGTCTGTTCCCTTATCACCTAATGTACTAAAGTCATAAATCGATATGCTGAGTTGATATTGAGAATATAGATAATTTTCCACTAGCATCCGAAGCAGAGAGGGCTTATTCTGCTAAAAGTTTTGATTCTCCATAAAAAAGAAAAAAGTTGACATAAAGCACAACTAGGGAACTCAGGTTAGCAAGCTAAAAGCTTAGAAAGAAAGAGCTTTATCTGTAAGCAACGAATAAGCTTTTAAAACATAGACGGTCCCTCTAGGCCCAAAAGGATAAATATAGGAAACCGTCAACAAATTAACATCCTTAGGAAAATTTTGTGCGTATACTCGACGTGCATAGTCAATGCTCAACAAGCCATTGTAAGCAAATTCATAACAATAGCGTATACCTAGATCAATGGAACGATGATCGATATGGCCATACCCACCAAAGCTCTCGACTGCTAATTTCTGCTTGCCTAAACCCCACAAGCTATTAATATACACGCATACTCGATGAAGATAGGATCGATTCCATTCGTAGGCGGCATTGGCTACCACCCAAGGCGTCCAGCCATCGGCAGTTCCTATTCCTAAAGTCCCCCACCATCTAGAATACCAAGCAAAACCTTCAATATTTTGCTTACCTATAGCAGCATGTAAAAAAGCCTCATTTCTTCCATGGTAAAAGAGACTCATATCATTTACTGCTTTTTTCCAAGCTCTCCTAACGCTCAATCCCATGGATAGGCTAACAGGATCACCAAGGTTATCATCCAGGAAAAGATAACGGGCAGTTAATGCGATATGAGTGCAGTTAAAAGAACGTTTTTTTGTATCAGCAAACGCAGTTTCTAGCTGAAGGCAATAAGGATCATAGGCCACTAGTAGGCTAGCGTTAATCAATTGATCCTTGGAAGAATAATGTCCGCTTCCTTTAAGAGCATCCACAGAAGCGTAGGATTGAAAATGATAGGCAAACTCTCCATGGACTTGTAAAGGATTAGGATACCAGGGCTTAAACTCAACTCCTGGCAGGAGGCTAGGCAAGACAAGCAATAAATAAGCGAGGCAATTTTTCATTAAGCGCCCAAGCCCCTCGCAGAAAGTTCCCGCTCAGCTTCGATAGCTGCCATGCAGCCGGTCCCGGCAGCTGTAATGGCTTGCCTGTAAACATGATCTTGCGCATCGCCTGCCGCAAAAACAAGCTCATGACTTGTTTGGGTAGTTCCAGGCTTAACTGCAATATATCCATTATCATGCAATTCAATTTGTCCTTGCAAAAATTTTGTATTAGGTGTGTGACCTACAGCAAAAAAAACTCCGCCTGCTTCCTGAGTCGTAAACTCAAGAGTTTTTAGATTTTTAAGCCTGACGTTTTGCACTACATTTTCTCCAGTGACTTCTACAATTTCACTATCCCATAGAATTTCAATTTTTGAATGATTTAAAGCCCGTTCTTGCATGATTTTGGAGGCTCTAAGTTTATCACGTCGGTGAACGAGATAAACTTTACTTGCAAACTTTGTTAAGAAGGTAGCTTCTTCGACAGCGGAGTCCCCCCCTCCAATCACATAAAGTTTTTTATCTCGAAAGATGGGCATAGCTCCATCACAGACAGCGCAGGCTGTCACCCCTTTTTGCCAAAATTCTCCATCTCTTGTCCCTGGAATGTCTAAACGATTAGCTGTTGCTCCTGTAGCTAAGATAACCGCATCTGCATAGTAAGCATGCTCCTTTCCATTAATAATTAAAGGTGCCTTACTAAAATCCACAGATTCCACGTCGTCCCTTAAAATATGTGTACCGAAACGCAAGGCTTGCTTACGAAAGGCCTCCATCAGTGCAGGTCCGGTTATTCCCTCTGGAAAACCAGGAAAATTTTCTACCTCTGTGGTGGTCATTAGCTGACCCCCAGAAGGCCCAGAAAAAAAACCCTCATAAAGTACAGGTTCTAAATTAGCACGTGCTGCATAGATAGCTGCTGTATAACCCGCTGGTCCTGATCCAATGATCACTAATTTCGCTTTTTTCATAGGGATAATCCTGGGAATAATTGATGAATAGACAAAAATCATACTGGATAAAAAATAAAGGATAAAGAAAAAATCTACCTTCTAAGTTTTATTCCTAGTCGCTTACTTTTTGTTTGAAGATCAAGAAAAAAAAGTATTAGAGACAAAAGAAAAATAGTAATGCCTGATTGCCAAATAATCAGCGATTAATTTAGGATATAAATATTATAAAGTTAATTTATTTGTTTCTTGTAAAGCATACCTAAGAAAGGAGCCCTTATGGGTTTTATTAGCCAGATTCAAGAATTTGATATACCGGAAAGAGAGCAAGCCTCTCAGATACAATACTCAAAATTTTCTTTAATTAATTTAAATCCAGAAAGTAAAAGCACCGCACTGAAAGTGGCTAAATTTGTTGGCGCTGCAGGTGCCTTGGTTATTGTTGCTTATTTGGCTCTTAGTCCTTCTTTAGAGTTTGAAGGTAAATCCCTTGATTTTCCTTCTACCCTTTCTTTTTTAAATGATATCAAAGGATTATTGGAATAATTTTTTTATTCTTTAAGGATAATTAACGATGGGAGCAGGCATCTATGAAAGTAATTTCTTCATAAAACAAGGCATTCCTTTTTATTTATCCATTTTATTATCCAAAAGTATTAGTCTCTTTTAGCCATCAATCCTACTTGTTGACATACAGAATAAACAATCGATGTAGCTACACTCATCAATGAAGCTTTTTTAATTAGCTCGTAAGTAGGATCCTGATCTTCTACCCATTCACAAGAAGCGGCAATTGCATATAAGCTGCCTACCAAGCTAATACACGATAAAGAAATCTTTAAAGTTTTATCCGCGGTATCTTTCCATGTTGAAATTGAAGGATTACGACGTAATATAGGTTTTTCAATATTTGCTTCACTATAGATAGAAAGCACATGTGTTCCTGCGTCCATAGCGCTTTGAGCACTATTCTTTATTAAAGGGTGAGAGATTAAAAGAGTGCTGGCTTTTAAGATTCTAAGAGAAAGCACCCCCGCTTTCAAGTAGGCCTTCAACAGTTGGTCGTCGATATCATCTTTCAATTCTTGGCTAGCTGCATTAGCGGGTGCCAAACTAACCAGTTGCTTATTTTCAAAATAGTTGTTTTTTTTAATTTCCATTAAAAGCTTGATAAGTTGATAGGCATTCCATGCTGAGCTCCCTCCGGTAACTACTCCTATATCTTTTGCTTGCTTACCATAGCTAAGTATTTCTTTACTTAAAATCGTAACCATAGCTTTTAAATTTAGAGGAGCAGATTGACTAGTTTTAGCCGCCTGTTCAAATAATTTAAGAGCAGATTCAATTTCGGTTCCGCCGCGCGGTAGAGAAATAGATTCTAAGCTAGCTAGCTCATTAATTTTATCTGAAAGCTCTATTTTACTACCTTCATTAATAGATGACATTTTACTCTCCTTTTGAGGTCATGGATAAACTTAGATCTCAAGGTTTTCATATCGTGTGAAAACCTGTTCCATTGTAAGACGATCTTGAGTGCTAGTAAGGGTCATACTTTTCAGAAGATCTCCAAGAGCAGTAAGCTTTTTCTCATCCGCCAGCTCTTTTTCTTTCATCTTTGCAAGCAGAGCATCGATATAGCCATGAACCTCATGTTGGGCTGCAGCAGATACACTCTTTGAAGGCTTTACAAGCAGGCGCCCTAAAAGCTTTACTTTGGCTTTTAAACCTACCGCTTTGACTTGAGGACAGGCAGCATTTTCAACAAGAAATTTTTCAATACCTCGCAAATTTAAAGAGGAATTATCGGAAGGTTTTCTTGTAGTGGGTGGATAGATCATTAAATCACTTTGCAAAAGCCCTTCTTCAAGCATGCGTATTAAAACTAAGGCAGAGCTATAGACCTCAGCTTTTTTGCTTATTTTTCCTTCTACCGCAGCAAAACGCTGATTACCCGTATGAATTTTTTCTTCGTTATCTTTTATCTTTTGGGTTTTACCAAAATCGGAGAGTTTTACTTTTTTAACTACCCCCTCCTCGTAGGACTGAGTATAGACTAAAATATTCTCCGGCTTTAGATCGCCATGCACGTAACCTGCCGCATGTAGGTCTTTTACTCCTCTCAAAAATCCTTTAGCTAGTAGAGCTCTGTTTTTAAAGTCATTCTGAAACTGCTCAGGGGTAGGCGTTTCTATTATCTGATCCAAAGAATCTCTAGCTCTGCTAATTTCCTTTTCTACATCCCGCGTAGCTTTAAGGGTTTTTACCGTATAAGCGCCGTTAATACGTTTAGAATTCCCTACTTCTTCCATTTCAACCGCAAGATTAGCTCCTACATTACCCCATTGCTCAATTGATAATTTGTCTAGCAAGATAGTTGCTTGCTCCTGCGACATTTTCATCTGTTCTATAAAGAATTTTTTTACCTCCGGTGGATTGGATAAAGCCTCGGCAAATGCCGCCAAATTAGTATATTTTTTTAGTACGCCTTCCACAATTTTAGCAGCGTCCCCCGAAGCAAAGCTTTGAACCACTAGTGGGCGTAGAGTAGCCTTAAAAAGGCTATTACTTATATTCTTGGCAATTTTAATTTCTTCAGCTATCTCAGCTTTCTTAAAATAGCCTTTAAGCGAAAAACCTCTTTCACTTCCCACAGGCGTGAAAAAAGCGTGGGGAGATGGATCTAAAGAATTGGCGATCCATACACGTTTGGCTTTACCTAGCCCTACCTCTTTATATTCATTAATTTCTCCATCAAAATATTTTATGGCCCAAGTGGAGATTTTTAAAGGTTTCATTAAGAAGATAAGCTCATTACGTTGTCGAAAAATTTTTAAATAAATCTCCTCTAGCTTTTTGTTTGCTTTGCTGTTCTTAGCCTCAATTTCTTGCGACTCAAATTGCTTACATTGGGCATACGAAAGCTTTAACTTATCAATCTTTTTAGAAGCCTCTCCTACCAATTTAAGATTTTGCCCACCAAGATTTAAGCTTAAGAGTTCTTTTTTAAGGTTATCCAATTGCTCAAGCTCTTCCCTAATAGCTGTTAAAGGGCTTTTAGCAGAAGCTATAGGCTTTAATTTTGGCGCTGGCAAAGTGGCGGAGGGCGAGTAAAAAAACCTTGCGATGTTTTTCTGTTTTATCTTTGTAGATTGAGTAATCTTATTTTTAACCCTTTCTAGGTGAGTTTTAATAGATTGAATAAAGTTTTCACTTGGAGCTTGGTGAGGGGTAGATACTTTTTTTATAAGCGCGATTCTTACCCCCCAACTAGGATGTTTAACAGCTTTAACCCATTCAGAATGAACAAGTATGTTGTTTTTTCTGCGGTTGCCAATTTGCCGTGAGGCCTTCTCCAATTTTTGCTCGGCAAAAGATATTCTTCGAACTTCTGCGAAATAGCTCGATGATGGACTAATCATGCTCATATAAATTCTTCTTATTCCCTTGAGTAAAAACCAAGCTCTTCTCTCTATAATTAAATTATAACCCCCAATTATTAATAAATTATTAATTAAACTATCATTTAACTAACAAAATAATAACAGAAAAACTCAACACCTTTAATTAAAGAGGAATTACAAAGGCTTTTCTAGTGAAAAAAAGAAAAATTTAAATAAATTAATAAATATCAAATTGACATAAAATCAACATTACTATTTAATCAGAGAGTCTGAGCCGACCTGTAATCTCAAAAACCTATTAAAAGTCCAGCGATCGCTGCCTTAGATAGTGATAATCAAATTTACATTTATTTAAGAATCCACCACTAAAATGGAACAATAATGACTTTCTTATCTACTGTTCGCGATACTCTATTCTCCCGAGAAAAGGTTGAAGAAAAAGAAAAAGGCTTTGGTACTTTTATTGGAGTGTTCGTTCCTAGTATACTCATGCTTTTTGGGGTCATTATTTTCTTAAGGCTCGGTTGGATTGTAGGTCAAGTAGGGCTGTCTACCACTCTAATGATTGTAACGTCAGCAGCCTTTATCGCTCTTGTAACCACCCTTTCTATGACCTCGATAGCCACTAATATTGAAATAGGAAAAGGTGGTGTTTATTATATACTCTCTCGTTCGCTAGGAATAGAGATAGGAGCTGCCATTGGACTTCCTCTCTATGTAAAGCAATCGCTATCGATTGCTTTTTGTGTGATTGGATTTGCAGAGTCGTTACATGATTTAATCCCTCAATGGTCGATAGTCTCTATTAGCATAGCAACGCTTATCGTCCTTACCGCTTTAGCCTATTTTTCATTAAGTGGAGCACTCAAAATCCAAGTCTTCATTTTTGTGAGCCTGATAGCTTCTTTAATCTCTCTCTTCATGGGAGGTGGTGAATTTATTTCTCCCAGTCCCGAAAGTTTTACTCCTGAGCCTGCCACATCCCTAGGCTTTTGGACTATTTTTGCTATCTTTTTTCCAGCTATGACAGGCGTAGAAGCCACAGTTTCTTTATCGGGAGATCTACGCAAGCCTGAACGTTCTCTGCCCTTAGGTACTTTAAGTGCTTTGCTTGTGGCTTACGTTATCTATATGCTTATTCCTGTCTTTTTAGTTAAAAATGTATCCCTCGAGCTATTATCTGCTGATCCCTTGATCATGCAGAATATAGCAAGGATTCCTTCTCTAATTATTTTAGGCATATGGGGAGCGACTATATCAAGTGCTCTAGGAGGCCTTTTAGGGGCTCCAAGAATGCTACAAGCACTAGCAGAAGATGGAGTAGTTCCTCAAATATTTGCACGCACTTTTGGAAAAGATAAGCAACCTCGTATAGCCACCTTAACCACTTTTTGTATTTCCTTTTGTGGCGTCTATTTTGGAAGTGTTAACGTACTCGCTCCGCTTCTTGCCATGATCTGCCTGATCTGCTATGGCGTTTTAAACTTTTCCGCAGGCTTTGAAACTTTAATGGCCAATCCAAGCTGGCGCCCTCGCTTTCGCATCCACTGGAGTATATCTATGCTGGGAGCGCTCCTGTGTGTCTTAACGATGCTAATGATTGATGCCGGAGCTGCTATTATGGCAGTAGCGCTCATCATCTTATTTTATTTAATCGCCAAGCGCCGCGCTTTAAGTGGGGCCTGGGATGATATGCGCTATGGCATCCTTGTATTCTTTTCACGCTTTGCCATTTATCGATTAGCCTACAGCAAAAGCGTAGCTAAATCTTGGCGGCCTCATTTTCTTGTTTTTTCAAAGAATACAGAAGGCTATTCTAACAACTTACTTGAGTTCACCCAAGCCATTAGCCAGAGTAAAGGCTTTTTGACAATGGCCTCTTTTGTTCCTCAAGAGCTTGATAATGAAAAAGAAAAACAAGAATTAAAAAGAACGATTGCAGAAGATCTTCAAAAGCAAAACATTCAAGCCCTTGTTCATATCATGCATACGCCTAAAATAACGGCAGGTATGACACAAATGATCAAAAGCTATGGCCTAGGCCCCCTTCAACCTAATACGCTTGTCTTTGGAGGAGTTGCCGACAACGAGGCGCAAGAATTTGCTCAAGTCATGAAGGAAGCTTATCTAAAGTATTTCAATGTGGTAATCTTGAATGAAAATAGATCGAAAGATTTACTCCCTTTACAAGATAGAAAATTAGCGGGAGATATTCACATCTGGTGGGATGAAAAGAATATAGAAAATTCTGAGCTCATGTTGATTCTCTCCTATATGTTGCAAACAAGCCCTCTATGGAAAAAAACAAGGATTTGCTTAAAAGGAATTGTGGATAATGAAACTCTTCGTAAGCAAGAAGTGGAAAAGTTTAAGCAAATTGGTGTAAGCAAAAGACTTCCTTTAGATGTGGAAATTTTAGTTTCCGATGAAAGTAGAGCTTGCTTTTATCCCTTAGTAGAAGAATTTTCTAAAAACGCAGGTATCGTTTTTATAAGCATGCGTGCACCGAAAATTGATGAGTCGATGGAAGATTACACGGCTTATTTAAATGAAATAACCCTATTTTCTACCAATCTTCCCCCCACCGCCTTAGTGCTAGGCTCAAAAAGCACGCCCCTTGATAACATTTTGAAATAAAGATGAAATACCAGAAAATAAGCCTCTAACAACTTAACAGTTTTTTTCAAACATTTTAAGAAGTGCTTCTTAAAAGCTAGATCTCTTATTGACTAATGCTACTTCTTTTTTTATAATGCCTTCCTTTCAAATAGGCAAAAAGAAAAATTACCTTCAAAGACCTCCTTTTTTCTTCTCTTATCTTAAAGAAGCCCTCTTTATGATAAAGGCTTAACGTTTGCTTTTTTGCCTATATTAAAAGCTGAATCGATTATTTTAAAACCTACAGTAGAACGCATGCATTATTTTCTAGTGATATCCTTTTTCGCCTACTTTTTTATGCTACTTTGCATGGGGCTATATTTCCATAAAAAGCAGACATCCGCCGCCGATTTTATTATAGGCAATCGCTCACTCAACTTTTGGCTAACAGCTCTTTCTGCCCACGCCAGCGATATGAGCGCCTGGCTTTTTATGGCATTTCCGGCTGCCATCTTTAGTAGTGGCTTACCTAAGATCTGGATTGCATGGGGATTAATTGGGGGAATGTTTGTTAATTGGCAATTTATTGCTGCACGTTTAAGAAGAGCTACCGAAAAATATAATGCTCATACTCTCTCTACCTTTTTCGAACGCCGTTTTAATGATACTTCAGGCATGATAAGACTTTTAACAGCTGCCATCGCTCTTTTTTTCCTCGCTTCCTATATAGCAGCGGGATTAATAGCCATGGGACTTCTCTTTGAATCTGTTTTTGGCATTAACTACTATGTAGGGTTATCTGTTGCCATGCTTGTCGTCGTCATTTATACCTTGATAGGCGGATTTGTTACCGTAGCTTGGACAGATCTGTTCCAATCTCTTTTTCTTATGGCCATGATTATCTTTGTTCCGGCTTATGCTTTCATGCACTTAACGCATGGATGGCAATCTATTATAGAAGCGGCTAAAAACCAAAACGCCTCCCTATTTTTCTTTAAAGATCTCTCCTCCTCTTCCATTCTCGAGGCTATATTTATGGCCACCTGGGGATTAGGTTATTTTGGGCAACCTCATATTGTGACTAAATTCATGGGGATTAAAAATGTGGAAGAGATGCATAAATCCAAATATGTAGGGATGTCTTGGTTAATTCTTACCTTGCTAGGAGCAACAGCCGTAGGACTTATAGGTCTGCCTTTTTTTGATGGTCAGCTCCGTGATCCTCAACTGGTCTTTATTGATATGGTCCCCCTCCTCTTTCATCCCCTTGTCACCGGCTTTATCTTATGTGCTATCCTTGCTGCCAACATGTCCACCATGGATTCCCAACTTTTAGTCTGTGCTTCCATCATCAGCGAGGATTTTTACAAAGGTATTTTTAGAAAAGAAGCCTCTCCCCAAAAACTACTTTTAATTTCACGCCTAGGTTTAGTCTTTACCGCTCTATCCTCATTAATTTTAGCCTATAACAAAAGTACAACCGTTTTAGAAGCGGTAAGGTATGCTTGGGCGGGCTTAGGATGCTCCTTTGGTCCTTTAATGCTCATGTCTCTTTACTCTCAATCAGTAAATAAATATGGTGCGGTAGCAGGCATACTTACTGGAGGAATGATTGCAGGCACCTGGGAGGCTTATGGCAAGCAATTATTAGGACATAGCGTTCCTGCAGAAATTCCTGCCTTTGCGGTCAGCTTAATCAGCATCTATCTGGTATCTAAATGGACAGCGAAAATTACTATTGAGTGTGGCAGCAAGGATTTGTAAGCAGAAAGGTTTGTCAAAAGTTTCTTAACGATTCGATCAGCCAGGCAAGGGTAAGTTAGCTATCAATGGGTGCCTTTTCGGACGAGTAGCTGCTTTGGCATTTGGACAATCCTTGCTGTGCTAGCTGCTACTCTAGTCGTACTTCTCTTCAATTGGGCGGCTAAAGTTGAAGCCTTCGCCGCTCTCTTATTCATTTCCTTTTATATCTACCAGTGTAAATGTTAGACAGAGCTTTAGTTTTTATAATAAACATTTTCCTTATGATGAATTCGCTAGCTTTTTATCTCTTAAGACGTGCCCATGCTTTCCTGCTTTAGATTTCCGTATTTTCATTAGAGGTATTTAAATTGCAATCATCTAGTGTCTCAGTAGAAGAACTTTCACTAGAAAGCTTACGGTTAATAGCTCGAGCTTTATCAGTACATTCAGCTGCCTTCTTCGGATTGCCTTGTGCTTGGTAAATTAATCCCAGGTTATTGTAACAATTTGCTACGGCGGGATGATTTTCATCAAAGAAGTTGACGCCAATGGCAAGAGCTTTATCAATACATTCAGCTGCGTTCTTTAGATTACCTTGTTTTTGGTAAATTAATCCCAGAGTATTGTAGCAAGCTGCCAAGGCTGGATGATTTTCACCAAAAAATTTAAGATCAATGGCAAGCTTTTTGCTGACGTGCTGAGCTGCATGTAGTAGATTCCCTTGTTTCTGGCAAATCATTCCTAACATATAGTGATATCCGGCCACATTGATATGATCCTCACCAAAAATCTTAAGATCAATGGCAAGAGCTTTTTTGAAACATTTTGCTGCCTGGTTCAAATTTCCTTGGTTATAGTAGATTGTTCCCCTTTTGATATAATCTATTGCTACGATACGATGTTTTTCGTTCAAAACTGTAGGATCGATAGACAGGGTTATTTTATAATACTTAGCCGCTTTTTCTAAATTTCCTTGCTCATGGTAAATTTGTCCTAGGTTGTTATAATCAGTTGCCACTTGGGGATGATTTTCACCAAAAACTTTAAGATTAATGGCAAGAGCTTTCTTAAAGCATTCAGCCGCCCCTTCTAATTTGCCTTGTTTCAGGTAGATGCCTCCTAAGCTGCTGTAGCATATTGCTACTTCTGAATGATTTTCACCAAAAAACTTAAGGTCAATAGAGAGGGCTTTTTCAATATACTCAATAGCTTGTTTCAAAGAGCCTTGTTGTTGATAAATTTTTCCTCGGTTGTAATAGTCACTAGCCACATTGGGATGATTTTCCCCAAAAACTTTGCGGTCAATACTAAGGGCTTTGGTGTGCAACTGCGCTGCCTCCTCTAATTTGCCTTGTTTCAGGTAGATGTCTCCTAAGCTGCTGTAGCATATTGCTACTTCTGAATGATTTTCACCAAAATGCTCACGGCCAATGTCAATCGCTTTCATACTATACTCAACAGCTTTATCTGAGTCTCCTTTAGTTTCGTGGATGCTCCCTAACGTTTGGTAAAAACGTACCATATATAAATTATTTTTACCTAAAATCTCTTCTGAAATTTTGAGTGCTTTATCAACACACTCTATCGCCATTTCTAAATTATTAACTTTTTTGTAAATAACACCCAGATTGTAATACGTTATTATCATCGTTTGATGGCTTTTTCCTGTAATTCCACAACAAATTTCAAGCGCTTTATTGGCATATTCTTTGGCCTCCTCTAAATTACCCTTTTCAACGCAAACACTTCCCAAGCTATTGTAGCCCCTGCACACATATGGATGGTTTTTTCCAAAAAATCGAATATCGATATTAAGGGCTTTTTTCATATGTTGAATGGCTTTTTCTAAATCTTTTTTTCGTAGGTATATATATCCTAAATCGTTACAAAATGTGGCTACCTTTGGATGATTTTCACCATAAATTCCTTGGGCCATCTCGAGGGCTTTCTTGGCATATTTAACAGCTTCTTTTAAGTCTATTTTTTTGTAAATTTTTGCCAGATCATTGTAACACTCTGCTATCTGAGGATGACTTTCGCCAAAATACTTAAGGTTAATTTCAAGCGCTTTATTGATATACTTAACGGCTTTATTTAAATTTTTATTTTTTCTAGAAATCTCTCCTAAATAGCTATAAGATTGTGCAACTGCAGGATGATGTTCACCAAAAAGCTGAACATTAATGTCTCGCGCGCGTCTGGTATTCTTATCTGCCTGTTCCAAGTTTCCTTTTGTTTGATAAATCATTGCCAGATTGTTATAACGGGTAGGAACGTCTAGATAATTTTCAGACCCACGAGTGCGGTCTATCTCTAGTACATTATTGATAACTTTAATAGCCCCCTCAAAATTTCCTTGAGCGGAATAGATTAACCCTAAATTGTTGTAAAGAGATTTTACAATTGGATGTGTTTCATCATAAAACTTGAGATCAATTTTGATAGCTTTCTTAGTATTATTAACCGCTTCCTCTAAATTCATTTTTTTCTGATAAATTTGGCCTAACGAGTTGTAACGAGAAGCCACCATAGGATGAGCTTTTCCATAGAATTTGTAATCAATTTTGATAGCTTTCTTAATATACTTCACTGCTTTATCTAATTCTATTTCCTCGTAAATCATTCCTAGGAGAGTATAATCTATTGCAACTTGAGGATTATTTTTACCAAAAAGCTTACGGTCTAATTTAAGAGCTCGCATAGCACAGTTGATCGCCTGCTTCAATTTTCCTAACCTTAGATAGATACCTCCAAGAGCAATTAGTGGTCCTGAATCTTCTGAATTATTTATTAAAGCTTTAATGTACCATTCTTTTGCTTCTTCATATTGAAAAAGTCTCATAGCTATATGGCCTTGAGTCTTAGGAGATTCATCATATAAAATTGAAGAGTTAAGGCTATCTTCATCGCCTGCAAAAAAGCCTTGCATAGCTTTATAAAAGGGAATAAAGATATGATAAATGTGCTTTATATTTTCTAAAGATCTTTGATCTAAAGCAAATTGCTTTTGAATAATGCCGGGTTCATCAAACCCAAAAGATTTAAGCAGAGGATTCATCATCTCTCGTTGTGCTTGATAATGGAAGTAGGTTTTAAGGCGCATAAATAACGCTATACTCATCCACTCTTTTAATTTTATAGCAGCTCTATTCGTTATAATCCTTAGCTCATTTAGTTGATCAATCCTAGTGAATGTATCCGATGCATTTAAACCTTTAAGAAGAGCTAGCCTATCTAAGGCTAGATGAGGAAAGCGATAAAGATCATTTTTAACTTTAAAAAGCATGCCCTCATTTCCTAAATAACCTATGCCCGGTTCAAAAGTTGCCATATCTGATTGAACCAGGTGTTCCTTGGCCAAATGCTGGCGAAGATTAAGACCTTTTTGATAAGGAGTATTAAGCTTTTCTTGAATGTTTTCAGTATATTGTCTAGTTAGCTCCTCATTGCCTAGCAAATGTGTAAAAGTCAAAAGTTCCATAGGAAGATGAGGCTCTTTCTGATGCCACCATTTACCATTTTCATCTTGAGCGATATATTGAGCCATCTTTTCAGGAGTTTGGATAAGCTCAAAAGTCTGATGATTACCAAAGGGGGTTTTACACCCTTTTCCTTCTGCACCTTCCCCATCAAATGCAAAACCCCTTGGCGTAACACTATCGAAAAAATCAACCTCTTTTATGCAGGCTTTTATGGAGGAAATATTTAAAGCAGGTAGGATTGTCTCGCCTAGGTTAATCACTTTTAAGTGAAGAAGAGTTGTTAGACGTCTGAAATAATCTCTGTTCACAAAAGTGTCTTCTTGGATAAGAATGCCAAACTCTAAATCTGAGTAAGGTGTCATCTCTTCCCTAGCTAGAGAGCCAAAGCCTATCATAGAGTATTCACAAGGGGGAAGCTCTAAAATCTTTTGGGCTTGATTTACTAAAGTCTTAAAAAAAGCTTTTATCCAGTGTGCAATTTCTGTGTAAAGCTTTCTTAATTCCTCAGATGAGGGATTCGGTCCTAGAACTTTGATTTTCTCCTCTATTTCCTTTCTAAATTCTTTTAATGTCTTACGGTTACTTTCAAATTGGTTTTCTATTGTAACTAAGCCTGCATTTCTGCCTTTACACTCTTTAACAAGCAGATCTTGAACTTTTGATAGCTTTTTTTTAAGAGCTTTCTGTTCCCCTTCTAAGGAGTGAGATAGGAAATGCCTTCGCAAAGCATAATTATAAAGTCCTGCCGCTTGTAAGAGTGCCTCAGAAGTTCCTTTGCCCACATAAACATCGCCCAGTTTTTCTATGAAAAAGCTTTCTTGGTTAACATCTTTCTTTTGCAGAGCAGTTTGTAAAGCTAATGTATAGGCTTGCTCTAATTCTTTTATCCCTTCGTCTGATAAAAGCTCCTGGCTCTCCCCTATCTCTAGAGTGTTTTTCAATGCATTCATCGATAGAGAATTAGAAAAAAGAATATCAGAAGAGGTTTTCGACTTTGAAAGAAAAGATTTATCTTGCTTTAAAGGCTTTTGAGCATAGATAAAATGTCCGCCTAAATCTGCGATAAGGATGTATTCTTGAGGTCTTTCCTCTTGAGGAATAGTTTCCCATTCCTGGGATCTATCACCTCCAGCTAAACCTGCTTGTGAAAAAATTAACCTATCATGAATACCGCAAAGAAATCCTTCTTCATTAACCGTTACTAGCCTTACAGGAATAGATAAAGCCGATGCTAATAACTCTCCTTCACCCAAGCCGCTTACCCAAGCTCCTTTTCCTATTATTTCTTCCGCTCTTTTACTGTCCGTGCGTTTAACGGTGCTTGCGAGTACTTGCCTTAAATAAGAAATCTTATCTTTTTGGTCGTCTAGCAAAGGTATCTTTCTAGAAAGTCCTTTATAGCTTCCTAAAAAAGAACTAAAAAAGCAGTCGCCGTCACCAGGGACACCTTTTAGTTCATAGCCTTCTTTATGTAGATACGCAGCTACAACATTTACTTTTGCCAGCAGTGAATCACTAATAACGGTGGTAGAGTCTTGCCACAATAACCTAGCTATGCAAGATTGAGTCCATGGGCAAGAAGAAAGGCCTAAAGAATTTTTCTTATTATTATCGAGCTGTTTTTCTTCTTGAGAGTCAAATCTAACACTTCCAGAATGGCACTTTTTCCATAAGCTGGTTTGTTTAACCAATAGCTTCCATTCTTTGCAGACTAAGCTTGCTTGGTATAAGTCTTGGCATCCTAGTTTTTCAAAGATCTCTAAGCTAATCTCTGCATAAGAGCCTAGTTTTAGATAAGCCAGCTTTCTTTTTTCTATTTCTTTAAATTCAGTAAATACATAAGAGTTAACAAATGCACTCTCTAGATTCATGGGTTTACCAGCCTTTTAGGATTATATACATTTTAACACGTATAAAGAGTTACTTATAATTCTACTAATCTCCCGCTTGCATCTTTACTCGCAAAAGATAAAAAGCAAACTTGAAAACATGCTCTTTTTAGTTTCTTAGGTGTAGCTTTCATGATGATTTGTTATCATAAATTTTTCTTACTCCTAATAAATTCTTCTTACATTGCTGCCTTCGCAAATTGATTTTTATCTACAAGCTTAAGATTGATGGCACGAGCTTTATGAGTACACTCAGCTGCTTGCTCTACATTTCCTTGATCGTGATAAATTTGGCTTAAATTATCATAAAACCGTGCCATATGACGACAATTTTCACCGCCAATCTTTGAGCCAAGAGTCACTGCTCTTTTAACGTCTTCAACTGCCTTTTCTAAAAGATCTTGTCTTTTATAAATCATCCCCCTGGTATTATAATAAATTGCTAGATGGGGATGATGTTCACCCCAAAGCTTCAAAGCAATGTTCAGTGCTTTCTCAGCATACTCAGCTGCCTGCTTTAAATTGCCTTGTTTTTGGTAGATTTGCCCTAGATTATTATAATTTATTGCCACAATAGAATGATCTTCCCCCAAAAGCTTAAGGTTTATGGCAAGTGCTTTCTCAGTATACTCAGCTGCCTGCTTTAAATTGCCTTGTTTTTGGTAGATTTGTCCTAGATTATTATAATTTATTGCCATCGTGGGATGAATTTCACTGAAAAGGCCGAAGTTAATGGTGCAAGCTTTGCTAATGTGTTTAAATGCTTCATCTAAATTGCCGTCATTAAGGTAAATTATTCCTAAGCTATTGTAATCTCTTACAACCGTAGGATGATTTTCACCAAAAAGCTTAAGATCAATCGCTAGAGCTTTTTTGCCATACTCTAATGCCTGTTGTAACTGGCTCGGTTCTTCATAGCTTTGGGACAAATTGTTGTAATCTATAGCTATGCTAGGATGATTTTCACCAAAAAGTTTATGGTCAATTGCGAGTGCTTTTTTAAAGCAATCAACAGCCTTTTCTAAGTTTCCTTGTTCTTGATAGATTACTCCTAAATTAGTGTAACAGTCTGCTACACTAGCATGATTTTCACCAAAAAGCTTAAGATTGATGTCGAGCGCTGTGTTGATTTGCTCAGCGGCCTTGTCTAATTTTCCCTGCCCTTGATAGACTCCTGCTAAGTTATTATAATCTCTTGCTATAGTAGGATGACTTTCACCAAAAACCTTAAGGTCAATTGCAAACGCCTTCTGGATAAACTCAGCAGCCTTGTCTAAATTTCCCTGTTCTTGATAGACTCCTGCTAAGTTATTCCAACCGGTTGCAATTCTGGGATGATATTCACCGAAAATTTCCTGGTTAATGTTGAGCGCTTTGTTGATATGTTCAGCAGCTTTTTTCAAATTTCCTTGCTCTTGGTAGATTTGCCCTAGATTGTTGTAATCCCTTGCTATAGTAGGATGATTTCCACCAAAAAGCTTAGTATTAATGGTAAGGGCTTTTTCAACATATTCAGCCGCCTGGCCTAACCTTCCTCGCTCTTGATAAATTGTTCCCAAATTATTGTAAGTTCTTGCTACATGGGGATGATTTTTACCCCAAAATTGAAGGTCAGCCTTGAGCGCTTTCTCGCCAATTGCAGCCGCCTTGCCTAATTTTCCATGAGCTTGATAAATTGTTGCTAAGTTATTGTAATAAGTAGCTATGTTAGAGTAATTTTCCAAAAAAATCTTAGATTTAATAAAGCGAGCTTTCCTGCTAGGTTCGGCTGCATTTCCTAGCTTTGCTTGTTCTTGATAAAGTGCTGCAAAGTTCTTATTATAAACTTTCTCTAGGGAATAATTTTTGCAAAGAAACTTGGAACGGATTTTAAGCGCTTCTTCAACTTTCTTAGCTGCTTTATCTAATTTTCCCTGATCTTTATAAATATATCCAAGAACAGCTAATATGTCAGCGTCTTCTGGATTTTTTGCCAGTGCTAATTTGTAAAACTTTTTTGGCTTTTTCTGCTGAAAAAGCCTCAAGGCTATGTCCCCTTGAGTCTTTGTAGAAATATTTTTCACATCCAATGATTTAAGGGCATCTTCATTTCCTGCTAAAAATTCCTTAACAGCTTGATAAAAAGGAATAAAGACGCAGTAAATTTTCTTTATCTTTTTCAAAGCTACCGAATCTAAAGCAAACTGCTTTTCAACAAGTTTTGGATCCTCAAATCCAAAGGGCTTAAGCAGAGGATTCATCATTTCCTTTTGAGCTTTGTAATGAGAATAAGTTTTAAGGCGCATGAATAAAGCTATGCTCATCCATTCACTTAACTTTTCAGCTGCATTATCTGTTAAAATACCTCTATCTTTTAATTGAGTGATCCTAGTAAACGTATCGGAAGCGGCTACTTCTTTAAGAAGAGCTAAGCGGTCCAAAGCTAGGTGAGGAAAACGATATAAATCATTTTTAACTTTAAAAAGCAGTCCTTGCTTGTCTGGATCCTGCAGGCTTGGATTGAAAGTTATCCTATCTTCTCGAACCAAATGATATTTGGCTAAATATTGGCGAAGAGCAAAGCCTGCTTGATAGGGAATTTCAAGGGCTTGCTGGATACATTGTCTATATTGCTCAGTTAGCTCCTCATTACCTAACAAATGGGTAAAGGTTAAAAGCTCCATAGGAAGATGAGACTCTTTCTGATGCCACCATTTACCATTTTCATCTTGAGCGACATATTGAGCCATCTTTTCAGGAGTTTGTATAAGCTCAAAAGTATGGCGATTGCCGAAGGGAGTTTTACATCCTTTTCCTTCTACTCCTTCGCCATCGAAGGCAAGGCCACGTGGCGTTATGTCATCAAAAAAATTTATGGCTTTTAAGCAAGGAATATTTAAAGCAGGGAGAAGGGTTTCTCCTAAATTGATTACTTTCAAATGAATCAAAGTCGTAAGGCGCTTAAAGTACTTTTTATTATCTTTACTATCTTCCTGGATAAGAATGCCAAATTCTAGATCGGAATAAGGAGTCATTTCCTCTCTAGCTAGGGAACCAAAGCCTATCATCGCATATTCACAAGGTGCCGGGCCTAAAGCATCAATCGCCTGATTTACTAGAGTCTTAAAGAAATCTTTCATACCCAGTGAAATTTCCTTGTAAAGCATTCTTACTTCCTCAGATGAAGGATCTGAACCGAGATCTTCAATTTTCTCTTTTATTCCCTCCCTAAGTTTTTTTAACTCTTCGCGATTGGCCTCAAATTGCTTTTTGGCTATAGAAATATTTACAGGTTTTCCTTTGCAAAGCTTATTGAGCAGAATTTCGGCTTTTAATAGCTTTTCTTTAATAATTTCTTGCTCGCCTACAGTGGAATTATGTAAAGCATAATTGTAAAGTCCTACCGCTTGAAGAAGAATCTTAGGTATTTCTTTACTCGAATAGACGTCGCCTAGCTTTTCAATATATAACCTTTCTTGGATAAATTCTTTAGCATGTACAGCAATTTGCAAAGATAGTTTATAGGCATCTTTTACATCCTTTATCTCTTCCTCTAATAAAATTTTCTCGTGTTCTAAGCTCTCTAAAAGGGCCTTTAATTCATCTTTAGGGATTAGAGAATCTACTTTCTGATCATCAACTTGCGTCTCTTCCTGAAATTTAATATTAAGCTTTTCTACATTAAACATTTTCCATAAACTAGTTTGTTCAGTTAGCTGCTTCCATTCTTTACAGACTAGGCTTGCTTGGTATAAGTCTTGGCATCCTAGTTTTTCGAAGATCTCTAAGCTAATTTCTACATAAAGATGTGGCTTCACACTAGGCTGTTTTCTTTTTTCTATTTCCTTAAATTCAGGAAATCCATAAGAGCTAATAGGTGAACTCTCTACATTCATTCGCTTATCCTTTTTTTAGCTGTCGTTGCACTTCAGTGGGTTTGTAACGCTGTGGGCGATTTTTTATCTTTTTAGAGCCATCCTCTTAAAAGCAAGATAAAAAAAATAATGTTTTACTTTTCATACTAAAAACCTTGCTTAAAAGCTACTTCTTTATTTTTTTAGCTCTCCAAGCAAGCAGTGACACTTGCCTCTTTTCCTATCTATTTTGTCAATTTTTCAATCTGAAGCTCAGACTTTTAAGCTTGAAAGAAGCAAATCATTTTTCAAGCCTCAAAAAAAAAGTGGCTATATCTTTCGTAACGAAGCTTGTATAAAAAGTGATATAATGGATACAGCATTTTCGGAAGACAATCAGAGAAGGAGTTTTAGTCTAATTAATAAAAAATAAGATTATACGCTTTTGAGCTGCTTCTTATGCAATCCCATACTTTATAAAACCCCTCTCGTTAAGTAGAGAGAAGGCTCTCAGTGTGCTGGGTATGTAGACTTAGTTTATTTGAAGCCTACTATATATTTTTTAAATAGGTTAAGATTGCTCGACATAAAGAAAAACATCGAACGATTTCTATATAGAGCCTATTAAAATTCTCGATAGGCCCTTTTAAGCTAGAGGACATGAAGAAACTAAGCATATAAAAAATTCAAATTTTATGAATACCAAACTACCTAGACATATAGCGGACACGAAATAACAGTAGAATATGCTTTTAAGCAGTTTTCTAGTTATCCTATGCTTAAAAAACATCCATTGGAATAAAAGAGAGGGGTTAATGAAGGCTTAAATTACATTTTTAAAATGCAGGCAGGGCTTTTTATAGGGTAGCAGTATCTGTTAACGACTCTAAATTAAGTTATTCCAGATTTCCTACTTGTACCGCTAAAATCGTTAGCCATTGCCAGCCATTTAAATTTTTTCTTTTACAAGATACTGTTCCACAAAAATGACACCAAGCAAAAGAATGACTTGCTGTTTCTTTTTATAGCACAGCTTAACGTGTAAAATTGAATAAAAATTAGATAAGGAAACGAAGCCACTTCCTGCATAAAAATGCCAAAAGGTTTACCGTTGGAGGTGGCTTTTTAACTTATATTTCAGCAAGATAAAGGAAGGGAAAAAATTTTAAACTAAAGCAAAACATTTTAGGCTTTAGATGCATTTATCTATTAGATAAAAGCTTGCCCTAACATTTTGAAATTTAGGGCTCTAGCTTGCCTAGAGCCCTATATAAATTTTCTATTCTTTAGTGATACGATCGAAATATTGGATAATATCACCTACGGTTTTAAACTTTTCAGCTTCCTCTTGAGGGATTTCTCTTCCTAAACGCTCTTCAAAAGTCATATTGAGCTCTGTTAAATCCAGAGAATCTGCATTCAGATCTTCGACAAGCTTTTTAGAAGGAGTTACATCATCTCTATCTACACCCAGCTGTTCCACAATGATGTCGATGACTTCCTGTTCTGTTGATGACATACACATTCCTTTTAATTAATAGATTTCTTAAAAAAAAATAAGATATCATTTTTACTAATTACATTCAATGATGTAATTAGGATTACATCACCATTCCTCCGTCCACTATCAAGACTTGCCCAGTTATATATTGGGCCATCGAGCTGGCTAAGAAAACAGCTGCATTGGCAATATCTTCAGGAGCGCCCATCCTTTCCATAGGAATGGAAGAGAGTATAGCTTGCTGCTGCTGTTCTGTCATATCTTTCGTCATCTGCGTGTCAATAAAGCCAGGAGCAATGCAATTGATGCGAATATTACGGGAGGCAAATTCTTTAGCAAGAGCTTTTGTAAAGCCTATGATAGCAGCTTTTGAAGCCGCATAATTCGCTTGCCCACTGTTACCAATTAGGCCGATCACTGAGCTAATATTTATAATCACCCCTTGGCGGGCTTTAAGCATGTGACGGGTAAGAGCCTTGCAAGTATTGTAGCAGGATTTTAAGTTAACTTCCATGACTGTATCCCAATCTTCTTCAGTCATTTTTAACATCAACTGATCGCGCGTGATTCCCGCATTATTGACCAAAATATCCACTTTGCCATAATTTTGCTGCACCAGTTTTATAGCCGCCTCTACCTCTAGGGTTTTAGCTACATTGACGGGATAAAAAGAGGCCTTTTCTGCTCCTATTTCCTGTACGACTTCTTGGCCTCTTTTCTCATTTGTTCCGAAGATTGCCACAGTTGCTCCTTGACGAGCAAATTCACGAGCAATTGCTTTGCCAATGCCAGCAGTTCCCCCTGTAACGATAGCTACCTGATTGTTTAAAAGATGATGCATCTAAAGTTTTTTCCTATATTTTAGCAAGCTGATCAAGTTCCGTTATTTTTTCTACAGAAATGGTATTTATATGGGGAAGAATACGTTTATTAAAACCTGCTAGTGTTTTTCCACAACCTATTTCAATAAATAGCTCGATTCCCTCTTCCCCCAGGTGGCGAATGCTTTGCTCCCAGCGAACAGGAGAGGTCACCTGCCTAATTAAATGATTTTTAATATCGAGAATATTTTCTACCTTTTTACCAGGCACATTCATGATTAAACCTATCGAGCTATCTTGGATAGAGGCATGATGGATATGTTCAGCAAGACGTGCTTCAGCTGTTTTCATAAGGCCGCTATGAAAAGCTCCATATACATTTAAAGGCAAAACACGCTTGGCACCTTTATCTTTAAGCGCTGATGTGGCGCTATCAATTCCTTTGCGCGTTCCCGAAATGACTATCTGGCCGGGACAATTAAAATTAGCAATCCATAAATCATGGGGCAAATTCACTTCCTGCACAGCTTCCTCTACTTCGCGAGCTGTAAGACCTAAAACAACTGCCATACCCCCTGGATGAGCCTCGCAGGCTTCATTCATATAATGGCCTCTATATTGAATAATAGAGAGGCAGGAGGCAAAATCTAGTTTCTTAGCAGCTGCTAATGCTGAATATTCGCCTAAGCTTAAGCCGGCACACACATCTGGCTGTATGTTAGGATATAAATCTTTAATAATTCTTAAGAGTGCCATGGAGACAACATAAATGCCTACTTGGCTATTTTTTGTCTCAAGGAGTTCTTCCTCAGGGCCTTCTAATATTATTTTAGATAAATGGCGATGTAAGACCTTATCGGCCTCTTGAAAAGTTTGCCTAGCTATGGAGAAATTTTCATAAATATCTTTCCCCATCCCAAGATATTGAACTCCTTGACCAGGAAATAAAAAAGCAATTTTTTTAGAATGCGACATGTCTTTACGTCCTTATAGCTTATCAGTCGAATGAAGAGGATAGATCATCTATTTGGGTCACAACAGCAGCTGCCCAAGTCAGCCCGGCTCCAAAACCTACCAATAGTAGCTTTTCGCCGTTTGAAAATTGGTTTTCGCTCTGGAGCTCTTCCAAGGCTATGGCCACGCTAGAGGCCGATGTATTTCCATATTTATGCAAGGTTTTATAAACGCGTTCACTCGGTAGATTAAAACTTTTAGCTAATGCTTCTATAATCCGTATATTAGCTTGATGGGGTACTAACCAATCAATCTCTTCTTCCGTTATGCCCGCTTTAACTAAACATTCTTTTGCTGCAGCCCCCATTCTTCGTACGGCATGCTTAAAAACTTCCTTTCCTTCCATTTTCAGAAAGTGCAACCCTTGAGTCACAGTTTCAACGCTTGAAGGCTGGCGCGCGCCGCCGGCAGGAATCATCAAAAGTTCGGCAACTTCTCCATCTGAACCTAAGCAAAATGCGTCCAGAGAAAATCCTTTTCCTCGATTGGAGATCACAGCGGCTGCAGCTCCATCACCAAACAGAACGCATGTATTTCTATCTTTGTAATTGATGATAGTAGAAAGCTTTTCTGAAGCAATTAAAAGAATATTGCGATAGATGCCTGCTTCAATGTAAGCTTTAGCTATCGACAATCCATACAAAAAACCTGTGCAAGCGGCTTGTATATCTAAGGCCGCAGCAGATGACGCTCCTAGCTTGGCTTGAATAATAGCGGCTGTACTAGGTGTGATATAATCGGGTGTCATTGTGGCCACTAACACCATGTCTATATCTGCAGCTGGCACGCTACTTTCCTGTAAGGCTTTTTGGGCCGCATAAAACCCCATTAAAGAAGGAGTTTCATGATTGCCGGCAATGCGACGTTCTTTTATTCCTGTACGCGAAACAATCCAGTCGTCTGTCGTTTCAACCATCTCTTCCAAATCTTGATTAGTTAAAATACGTTCAGGTAAAAAAGAGCCCATTCCTACAATACGCGCTTTAGGCTGAATTGGCATTTGTCTGTTCCCCTTATTTATTAAAAAGCAAGACTGTATCAAAAATGCTTATTAAAAAGAAGCTCTCCCTTTAGAGCCTTAAGCTATTCATAGAAACCATGCAGTTAAAACAAAGCTCTAAAATTCTAGATATGTTTACGAGCTAAGCCTACCAACAATTAAATTTAAGCAAGGCAAAGCGGCTGAAGAACCTGCTTTTTTTAAAGAAAATACAAGGGCTCAAAAAAACATAATTTAAAAACAACAACTAAAAAAGCGGCAACATTCGCGATTACATGATGAAGCTTTTCTCCCTCTCTTTGAGTTTTAAATAAAATAAGCTTTTATGTTATGCTTTTTCTTAAAATCATGGCAAATCTATGCATTATCCTCCTCATCTATTAAAAGTTATAAACGTCTTGAAAAGGCTACCAGGAGTAGGTTCCAAAAGTGCCGAGCGTTACGCTTTCCATATGTTAGGATGGCCACAAGAGTATTTAGATGAAATGGCCAGCACCCTAAAAGATATTCATGAAAAATTGCCGCAGTGTGAAGAATGTGGCTGCTTAAAAGGCGAATATGCTTGTCCTTTTTGTACAGAGCAACGTCAGCAATCTAAGGTTATTTGCATTATTTCATGTGCAAGAGAAGCTTTTTCCATTGAAACAACAGGCGAATATAAAGGTCTTTATCACGTATTAGGAGGCTTATTGTCTCCTTTAGAAGGCATAGGTCCCGATAAACTGACTATTGCCGGCTTAAAAACACGTATTGCTTTGCTAAAAATAGAAGAGATTGTCATCGCATTAGATTCTACGCTCGAAGGAGATGCTACTTCTCTTTACTTAAAGCAGGAATTAGCTCCCTTGGGGGTTTCTATCTCTCGTTTAGCTTTTGGACTTCCTATGGGAAGCCCCCTCGATTATGTAGATGGGGGTACATTAGCACGAGCTTTCTCTGGAAGAAGCAAATTTTAATACTAAAATCCCTCTTCTTTTCTTCTTCTTTACAATATTACAAACCTTACCCTATGATTACTCTTTTTTCGATTATCATCTATAATTTTCAGAGGAATCTGTGATAAATAAATTAATACTTTTCCTTAATATAGGATTTTTGCTTTTAGTAAGCGGCTACTCATCAAATCTTTTCGGCCAGCCTACCCCATATGAAAATCAAAAAATTGAAAAAATTGAAATTCTTCTTCAAGGACCCTGCGACCATTTTGAAGAAGATGCTCTCCTTAACCGAATCAAAACACGGCAAGGAGATTTTTTTTCGCAAACTCACTTTGATAACGATCTTAAAATTCTTTCTCAAGATTATGACCGTGTTGAACCCCTTGTTGAAAGCTTAGCAGATAAGCTATATATTACCTTAAAAATATGGCCCAAGCCTATCATTCGCTCTATCAACTGGCAAGGTAACGAGCATATAAAAACTAAAAGGTTAAAACAAGAGCTAAAGGTACCTTGCTTTTCTGTTTTTGATCGTAAGAGCTTTAATCAAGCTTTCCACAAGCTAAAAGCTTACTATATTAAAAAAGGTTTTTTTGAAGCAGAGCTTACCTACGATATACAGCTGGATGCTACTACCAACGAAGTAGATATCAACATTTCCATCAATGAAGGGCGCTCGGGCTATATCAAAGAAATTGTATTTGTTAATTTTACCAACCATGAACAAGAAGAGATAAGTGAACAGCTTGTGACTAAAAAATATAATATATTTTTAAGTTGGCTAAGCAATGAAGGAACTTATAATGAAGAGGCGATGCAGCATGATCAAGCCACCATTCTTAACTATCTTCATAATCAAGGATATGCTGATGCGTCTGTCGATGTCAAAGTGGTAGAAGCTGCTCAAGAAAACCGTGTCGTTATCACAATTACTGCAAGTAAAGGACCTATTTATAAAGTAGGTCATATTACCATCGAGGGAAATCGTTTATTTAATACAGAAGAGATCTATCAGCGGTTAACTTTTTGTGAAGGAGGGATATTTTCTCCTGAGAAAATTCGTCAGAGTATAGAAAATATTACAAATCTCTATGGTCGTAAAGGTTATATTGACGCCATCATTGATCACGAACCTACTCTTTCCGAGAGTCAGGAACAAACCTATAACATTAAACTCACTATTGAAGAGGGCCAGCAGTTTCACGTCGGTTTGATTAAGGTATTTGGAAATTGCCAGACTCAAACTAAAGTTATTCTCCATGAAACCTTGATCATTCCTGGGGAAGTCTTTAATCTTGAAAAACTGAAGAAAACGGAAGAGCGTTTAGCCAACATCGGCTATTTTTCCCATGTAAACGTCTATGCTGTTAAATCAGAAGATTTTTATAGCTTAGGAGAAAATTATCGTGATGTTCATATTGAAGTTGAAGAAACAAGCACGGGGCACTTTGGTGCTTTCTTTGGATTTAGCACGGCGGAAAGCATTTTTGGAGGTTTTAATATCACCGAAAAAAACTTTAACTATAAAGGCTTAGGTCGTTTCTTTCAAGATGGCTATAAAGCCTTAAGAGGCGGCGGTGAATATGCCCATGCTACCGCTACCGTGGGCTCCAAAAGCCGTAGCTATGTTTTTTCTTGGACCAAACCATTTTTTAATGATACTCAATGGATTGTAGGATTTGAGCTAGAAAATTCTATCAATCGCTATATAGCCAAAGACTATGATATAAAAACTTATGGGGGAATGGTCAATGCTACCTATCAGTTAAATCAATTTATGAAATTGGGATGGCATTACCGCTTAAAACATACAGATATTCAAACATCGCATGGCTTGCTTTATGAAGAACAGTATAAATATGATGCCAAGCATGAAGGTGGGGCTTCGTTAGTTGAAGAATCACATAATGATGGGATGGTTTCAGCCACCGGATTAACATGGTCTTATGATTCTACTGATCACCCAGCCAAGCCCACCCAAGGATTTAAATCCCGATTAGAATTGGAGATAGCTGGATTGGGCGGTAACTATCGTTTCTTTGGCGCTGCCTACACTAATAGCTGGTTTCACAAATTAGATAGGCGTAGTGTTTTAAAAATACGCATGGATTTCCGCTTCCTTTATCCATTTGGAGGGACGACTGCTAAAAAAATGCCTCTTGACGAGCGGTTGTTTTTAGGTGGCGATAATATGATAAGAGGCTATCGTCCTTATAAACTGGGCCCACGTTTCATTGAAGGAGATCCACGGGGTGGGATGTCCATGGAAATTTATTCGATAGAAGCTTCTCGGCGGTTCATGAAAAACCTGGAAGGTTTTATTTTCTGTGATGCCGGTCATCTTTCCTTTGCCACTTTTGATTTTGGATTAAAAAAAGCACGTATTAGTACATCGGTTGGCTTAGGCATACGTTTTAAAATAGTCGAAAGCATTCCCCCTCTTACGATGGGTTATGGAATTCCTATCAATCCTAAAACACGCGGAGAGGTTAAAAGCTTCTTCATCAGCGTGGGCGGGCGTCTTTAAGATTTATTAAAACAAGGAGAAAATTTAATGAAAAAATTATCTAAAACAATCTTGCAAGCAGCCAGCGTAAGTTTCGCTTTAGTGGCCCTATGTCCAGCGGCAGTAGAAGCCTCTACAGTTAAAGCTGATCAAGGAATTAAAATGCGCCTGGTGAACTTTAAGACTTGCGTAGAGAAATCTAAACTAGGCAAACAAGAACAAGCCAACTTCGAAGCGCTCAAAAAGCAAATGGAAACCATGCTAGGCGAAAAAGAAAAAACATTGAATGAGATGGCCGATAAGCTTAATGATCCTGACTATCTTGACAGCCTCTCCCCTGAAGCAGAAACCGAACTTAAGCGTAAATTTAGAACCTTAAGCCAAGAAGCAAGCCAACAGCAGTCGCAATATTATCAAGCAATACAACAAGCTAATTATAAAATATTGGATAAGCTCGCTGATGTGATTACTCAAGCATCCGAAACCGTTGCTAAAAAGTATGGCTACCATATGGTGATGAACGAAGAGGGAGCTTACTATTATGATAAGGAATTAGATATTTCTGATGATATTGTGAGTGTGATGGATGAGCTTTTTGATAAAGAAGCTAAAGAGCCAAAGACACCCGCAGGATCCAATCAATAAAGTCATAAGAGAAATCGATGAATTCCTTAAAAACCTTCAAGCTGGCCCATATAGCAGCGATGACGCAATCAAAACTGATAGGCAATCCCGATTATGAAATTGAAGGGGTTGCCGATCTAGAAAGAGCAAGTGCCAAAGAGGCCTCTTTTCTAGAAAATCCCCGCTATGAGCAAGCGATGCAAACCTCGCATGCAGGCGTGATATTTGTTAATTCACATACTCCTTTGGCGGGTGATCGTAACTTTTTGATTAATGAAAATCCTTCTTTAGCATTTCAACAATTAATCGATGCTTTTTTTAAAGATAAAGGAGAGCTTACAGGTTTTACAGGAATTCATCCGACAGCGGTCATTCACGAAACGTGCCAAATTGGCGCTAATGTAAAAATTGGTCCCCATGCTGTTATAGATAAAGAAGCTAGAATAGATGACAACACCTTTATTGGGGCAGGAGCATACATAGGCCCCTATGTTACTATAGGAAAGGATTGCCTTATCCATCCTAAAGTTGTAATCCGTGAACGCTGTTCCCTAGGAGACAAAGTTATTCTACAACCAGGTGCTGTGATAGGAGCTTGTGGTTTCGGCTACATTACCAACAAAACTGGTGAACACATTAAATTGCAACAATTAGGTAAAGTAGAAATAGAAGATGAGGTAGAAATTGGGGCCAATACTACCATCGATCGATCACGCTTTGAAACCACTTACATTAAAAAAGGCTCTAAAATAGATAATCTTGTGCAAATTGGCCACAATGTCACGATAGGGGCTCATAATATTATTGTTGCGCAGACAGGAATTGCCGGCTCCACTAAAACTGGCCGTCATGTCGTGATGGGAGGTCAAGTAGCGGTAGCAGGACATCTTAAAATTGCCGATGAAGTGATGCTAGCCGGGCGTACAGGGGTGACCAAATCCCTTCCTACTTCTGGTAAGTATGGAGGGCTACCAGCCCAGCCTATCGAGATTCATAACCGTAATAGCGTTTTTCTCAACCATATAGAAAAATACATAAAAATAATTAAAGCTCTACAAGAAGAGATAAAAATTCTAAAAAACAACCTTTATAAGTAAATTTTAAGGGGAACCATTTACTTAAACAAAATTTAATTCCTATTCAATAAGAAGTGTGGCAAGGATCTCACACTTGACTCTTAGTTAATGCGAGCGATTTAGCATATACTCACTTACTTTTTTCATATGCAAACGGTAGGATGTTATAAACGCTATTTTGTTTAACTACTTTAAGTATTAGTTATACGCTTTCAAGCTACTTCTTATGTAATCCCGTACTTTATACAATTCCTCTCATTAAGTAGAGAGACAAATTTCAGAGGGTTAGGTATGCGGTCTTAGTTTTTTTAAAGCGTATTAAACCTTTAAACACGTCACACACACCATGGAAGAGCCAAATTATTGTAGCACTAGATGGGAAATTAGCTTAAACATTACTCTTTAAAATAAATGCTTGAAAATCTAGAAACCTTAACCTACTCCTCTTTTTTCCTTTTTTTCTGAGGAGAAGGCCAAAGATGCTCCCCTGCCGCTGAAACGTGGCTCCTGTCTTCTTGGCTTTTAGCACTTCTGGCTTTTCTTTTTTTAGATTCTTCTGTTACCAATTCTTCAGTTAGATTACTTGCTCCCTCTTCATTGTCTAGATTTATTGGAGATTCGGTGGGTTGAAAACTATCGCTTTTAGCAGGGAAAAAATTGAAAACTTTCATTCCAATCAATAATAGTCCCCCATTAGGAGAAAAGGATGCTGGCTCATATCCTCCGTGTCCTAAGTGTTTTCCCAAAGTGCGCAAGTATTCGCCTGTTTGAGCATCCAACAGTTGAACATCACATGGGTCAGAAATAACCAACCATTGGCTGTTTGGAGAAAAAAATGCTTGTTTGAAATCTCCAGGCTCTTCCAAATTTTTTAGACATTTCCCTGTGTGTGCATCCCAAAGGTGGATGGAGTCGATGAGATAAATAACTACCTTTTCACTATTTGAAGAAAAAAATATTTCTGTATCCCAATCTTCTTTTTCCCGTTTATCTAAAGTTTGTAGACATTCTCCTGTATTGGCATCCCACAGGCGAATGAGATCTATGGTATCGGCAATGATCCGCTGGTTATCGGGAGAAAAGAGGATTATTTCTGCGCATGCCCCTAGCTGATCATCTAAAGTTTTTAGCTTTTTTCCAGCTTTAGCATCCCAAAGGCAAAGAGACTGGCCATTCTCAACAATTAGGCGCTGACTATCTGAAGAGAAAGATATGCTGGAGGCATCCTCGCATTCATCCAAAGTGCAGACCCATTCTCTAGTTTTAACATCCCAAAGGCGAATGAATTCATAGTCGTCGATAACTATTTGCTGGCTATCTGGTGAAAAAGTTACTGAGTTTACCCTCCTGATTTCATCCCAAATATGTAAGCATGCCCCAGTGTTAGCATTCCAAAGGCTAATAGATTCATTACTATCGATAACTAGCGACTCGCTATCCGGAGAAAAAGATATTGTGGTGGACAGATTTTCTTTACCCGGTTTTTCCAAAGTGTGTAGACATTTCCCAGTTTTAGCATCCCAAAGGCTAACGGACTTAGAGCTATCGATAGCCAGCCACTTGCCATCCGGAGAAAAAGGTGTTCGTGACCCCCAATTTTTTGTTTCCCCTCTTTCTAAAGCCTGCAGACATTCTCCCGTTTTAGCATCCCAAAGGCGAATAAAGCTACCCCTGGTAACTAGCCGTTCTTTATTTGGAGAAAAGAATACTTCTGTGCCCAAGGGGTCTTCTTCTAAGGCTTTTAGACATTCTCCTGTGTTGGCATCCCACAGACTAGTGGACTTAGATCTATTAATAATTAGCCAATGGCTACCTGAAGAAAGAAATAGATCTCTACTCCAAGTAATTCCTTCCCAAACCTGTAGACATTTTCCTGTATTAGCATCCCAAAGGCTAACAATGTGACGAGCAATGTCCCCAGGAAAGGTAGGTAGGTCATTATTAAAAATAATTACATGCTTACCATTAGAAGAAAACATTGCTTGCGCGCCCTCTTTATGTCCTTTTTCCAATGCCATAGGGAGTAAATCGATAATTTGTGCACGATTAGCTTCTATATTGTATTGAGCCACAATTAGATCTTTGGGAGAGATTTTCATCTTGTCGGATATAGCAGATAAAGCAGGGTAAGTTTTTCCAAGTAAACATTTCCAAAGTGCAGTGTCTGCGCTTAATTCATACCAGCTCTTGCATACCTGCTGGCTAAAGCCAAGTTCTTTAACAGGCAAAAAGGAAAAAATTTTTAACAACATTTCGGAAGGGAGCGTATCTAGAGGGGATTCTTTTTCTGACGAGGAAACTTTGCTAGCTTTTTGGAAATAGAGCCTTTTCCATAAGTTACTTGCTTGAATCAGCTGCTTCCATTCTTGACAAACTCCCTCTGCTTGACATAGATCGGAAGCTCCCAAGTTTGAGAAAATCTTGATTGCAATCTCCGCATAGGTATTTGTTTCTTCTTTAAACCAAGAAAGAGTCTTAAATACAGGAAATAATACAGAGGGATTGGGAGGTAAAGGGTTCATTTGTTTAACCTCTCTTTATCTAAATTTTCATTTCGCTACCTTTTTATAAGCAAGGACTTGTAAATTTTTTCTCTATGTTCATTAACAATCATATTAAGGAAGGCTTAAAATAAATGCTATAAAAAATAATATCTCAACATTCAAGCATGATGAATGCTATGTGAAAAATAAAATGAATAAGCTTTAAATCGATCAAAGGCTATAGTCTTATTAGAGAATTTTATCTTATGTCTATCAGGAGGCTTTACCTCAAACTAAAAAAACAGCTATTGAGTATAAATGGATAAGCGTTAGCTCTCGTCATTTTTAATCCTACTTCCCAAGGAAAAAACAAAGCCTTTCATCAAAAGCTAGGTTTTCAAGTTACAATAGCTTAGCAGAACTTCCTTTGCGCCGTCGTGCTTCTCATTCCTCGAGCTAAATAAAAGGCAGCTGACCTCTACAGCGAGGCCGGCGTAGAAATAGCAGCCCACAACTCCCCACAAACCAATGGCTACACGCCGGCCAAAACGACCAGGCCTCATAGGCATTACTCTTTTCTTGGCAGAGTGTGTAGGTCAAAGGATTATTAGAAAATAGATACTTCTTAAAGCGAATGATGTGCATAAAAATAGAAAGGCAGCATCTGATGCATGAGGAACTTCATATTCCATTCACGTTTTCTAGACGTATCTAGCAATGATGGCTTGTGGGTCATATAATTCTTATTTTAGTTCCCCTCGACGATATCCGTTGCCATTAGCACCTAATGAGATTAGGCGGTTAGATTGATGGCCATAGGCATTGATAATCTCATTAATGCGAGTTATCGGATAAGAAAACAACCTAAGGCTGCTTTAAATCATGCTTCAAACTATTCTTATTCGATAACTCGCGCTAATTATTCTCTTAAGGTATCGTCATGAGAAATTTTATTTTTAATGGAGATTGAAAAAGGTCGATGTCAATCATTATAGTCTAACTTAATCTCAAGTTCAATCCCATTGCTACACATAATGAGACAAGCGTGTGCCATTTAGGATTACCGGCTTCTGAAAGGGTTTTGTAGAGGCTTTCACGACCTACATGAGCTTTTTTAGCCAATGCGCCAACGCCGCCTTGAGCTTCTACGACGTTCCGTAAAGCCATTAAGAAAAGATGTTGGGATTCCTCATCACCTTTAAGACTTTCTGCTAGTGCAGCATTTAGGTATGCAACAGCTTCATCGTGATCTTTTAAGTGCTGGAGCAGAAATTCTTGATATTTTTTACTTCTTGCCATGATCTAACTCTCTTGATTGATAATCTTTCAAATCCTCTTTTGCTTTAGCTATATCCCTTTCTTGGGAGTTTTTATCACCACCACAAAGAAGCAAAATGACTTTATTCCCAATCTTTCCGTAATAAATTCTAATCCCGGGTCCATAATGAACCTTAAAGCTCGCAAACCCCCTCTGGTAAGGTTTTGCAATCACCGAAGTTTCCAAGCCTTAAGTGATCAAACCATGCCAGGATTTTGGCCCGTGTATGGATTTCTTTGATACCCTTGATCCAGATCTCAAAGGGTCGCTTACCATTTGCTGTTTCGTATAATTCGATTTCTATTCCTTCATCCTTATTGTATCTTATGGGATACATTTTTCAAGTATTTTTTAAGCAACTAATGCAGATTAGGACCTTTTTATGCAAGTTTTTGATCAAATTGTTCTTACCTCACCTTGCCAATACTTTTTAGCGATCTGCCTGCATAAAATCCTTTTTTGCATAATATCTCTATCGTATCTTACGGGATACATTTTTCAAGAATTTTTTAAGCAACTAATGCGGATTAGTACCTTTTTACGCAAGTTTTTGATCAAATTCTTCTTACCTCACCTTTCTAGTACTTTTTGGCAATCTGCCTGCATAAAATCCTTTTTTGCCTATCCACACTCACCCTTTTCTATTGTCTCTTTAAAATAAAACGCAGCACAATCAATAAATTAATAAATAAAAATATCAAAGCAACAATACTGCTTTGAGAGAGGCAGCTCTATACACTCGGTCATAAGATTTAGGATGGATAAGTTAAGCTCTCTCCCAGCACCTTGGTTCGGATATGAATGATTAATTTATTTTCCTAAGGATAGCCAGCCTTAATTTAAGACTCGCTATAAAAAAATTTTTAAATGGAAAAACAAACTATCATTGCTTACAATCTTTTTAGCTTCCTGCCTTAGATAAAAATTTATAAATTGAGGAATGTATGATTTTAACGACTCTCTTAGCTAGCCTTGCTTTGCTCACAAGTAACAATTGCTCCGAAACAAAAGAAGATGATAATTTATTAATAAGAGCCTTGCAAAAACAGCAAATAGATGCTCGCTCAGTGATTTGGGATGATCCTCAAAACAATTGGAAAGACTATCAAGCGGCGCTAGTTTTTTCTACTTGGGACTATCATACCGCTAAGTTTAATTTTTTCTTGCAAACCTTAAGTGATATTGAAAAACAAGGAATCCCTCTTTTTAACCCCCTTAACACTATTCGCTGGAATGCTTCAAAAGTTTATTTAGAAAAGCTAGCAGAGAAAGGAGTTAAGGTCATTGATAGTATTTACTTATCTTCTAAAGATCTAAAAAGCTTACCCGATCTTTTAAAAAAATATGGATGGGAAGAATGCGTGATAAAACCTAGTATTTCTGCTAGTGGAGATCACACTTTTAGATTTAATTCTTCTACTGTTCAAAAAATGCAAGATCACTTTAAAGATTATCCTTATGACTTAATTATCCAACCTTTCATGCAAGAGATCATGACAGAAGGTGAATGGTCTTTTATTTTCTTTGAAAAAGAATTTATTCATTGTGTGTTAAAAAAACCGGCAGATGGGCAATTTTTGGTGCAAAGTGCACATGGAGGCTCCGTTCAACCAGTTACCCCACCTACTTGGATGATCAACGAAGTCAAAAAGGTTCTCCTCGCTACTGAACAACCTTATTTACATGCTAGAGTAGACGTGATCAAGAAAGGTTCTGCGCTAGTCGTGGTGGAAGTAGAAATGATCGAGCCCTCACTTTTCCTTAGCTATTTTCCTGGCTCTGCCGATAAGTTGGCTCAAAAAATTAAAGAGAGGCTTTCAGCTAGCTTAACACCCCTTGAACCTCGGGCCAAAGGAAAGGCTTCTTTGTAACCCTGCATTAAGAAACAAGCGGAGTGACTGGACTCAATCTAAAGGAGAGATGGCAGCTATCCGCTTGCTTGCAACTATTAATATTTGTAAGATAAATCCTCTTTTAAAAAAGTCCCCCACGCTATCGAGGCTTTAAGCAATCAATTTCCTAAGCCCAAGATCGAAATATGGTTTGAGGATAAAGCAAAGCTAGGGGCTCCCGCCCAACTGTCGTCAGGTAGCAGCGAAAAAAGGAAAGCGACCAAAAGTGCTTAAGCCAATAACCTATCCTACCCTCTATATAGCAACAGCTATATGCCCAGCTTTAGGAAAAGCAGAAGGACTCATTCTTCTTTTTTTAAATAGCAAAGCCATTGAGAATCTTCTCGAACAGATTAATCAATCCCTGCCAGCTTCTTCGCATGCCTTGCTGATTTTGGATCAAGCCCGCTATCACGTTTGTGAAAAGCTTAGGATTCCTCCTAAGGTTCACCTTTTCTTCTTATCTCCTCCTTGCCCTAAAGCTCCCTCCTCTTAAAAAAAACTAGGACCTTATAGGCGTAGTCTTTTTCGGTCTAATCACGTCTATCAGGCTTACAAAGAACTAAAAAAAGGAGGAGTACTTCTTGGAAGAATGTTTGCCTAGCAAGAAGAAAAAATTAAAAAAACTGATGCGCCTTTCCTTTTATCTAAAGATTGAGCTAAAAGCTTTAAGGAAGGCTCTAAGAACTGCCAAGTTTCCTAGAGCTACGTGTAATACGCTTTTAAGCTACTCCTTATGTAATCCTATAATTCATAAAATCCCTTTCGTTAAGCAGAGAGGCATCTTTTAGAGGGTTGGGCACACAGACTAAGTTTTTTAAAAGCGTATAACTTTGATTTAAACACTTAGAGGAGATTCATTAGCGCTAGGAGAAGCGGCAGTATGGGGAGAAACTTCACTGTCAACGATGGTGGCCACACATGAGTCCGACCAAACATTCAGAGCTGTTTCCACCATATCAATGAGAGTGTAAAAAGGTAAAATCACTCCTAATACGTTAAGAGGAACATTTAAAGTAGCTAGAAAAGCGCTCGAAAGAAAATAGCAGCCCATGGGGACCCCTGCATTTCCTACAGCAGCGATAGTAGCCAGGAAAACCCATAGAATCATTTCTAAAGGTGTATAACTCATCCCATTGCTCATAGAGACAAAAAGAACGGTAGTAAGGATGAAAGCAGCACAACCGTTCATGTTGATAGTCGTACAAAGGGGAAAAGCAAAGCTAGCTACACGACGAGAAACTCCCACTCTTTCTTCGGCGCATTTCATAGCCATCGGTAAGGCGGCATTGGAAGATTTGGTGAAGAAGGCAATAGATAGAGCTGGCCACATGCCTTTCACAGTCCCTAAAGGAGAAATTTTTTTAAACTTTAAAAGGAGGGGCAATACAATGATCCCTTGTACCAGGTTAGCTAAAATGACTACGGCTAAATAGAGAGCCAAACTTTCGATTTCTAAGCCTTCATGTAAATCACGCATGAAAAGGGTAATGAAAGCCCAGATGGCCAAAGGCATGAGCTTGATGATCCAAGTGGTCATCTTCATCATTGCAGCATAGAGACTCGAGAAAAAAGCATGTAAAATATGGCGATTTTCCGCCGGCAGAGCAATGATGGAAAGGCTGAATAAAAGAGCAATAAATAGTACGCCTATAACATTGTTGTCATTAAAAGGCTTGATAACATTGGAGGGAATAATTTGTTGGAGGTAATGTACATAACTTCCCTGTTTTTCAATCGTGGCTACCGATTCAAGATTTATTTCCTGAAGATGAGGGCGCACAGGATCTATAGCTACAAATAAAATCAAAGCAATAGAAGCCGCAATAACCGTGGTTAATAATGTATATTTTAAGACTTTTTGACCCAAAATTTTTAGCTCACGCGCACTTTCCATTCCTGAAGAAGTGGAGACAATGGAAAGAAAAATGATAGGTAAACTGACCAATTTAAGGAGATTAATGAATACAGCTGAGAAGCTTTCGGCCACGCTATATATCCTCTCATTATGCAGGTACCCAGCTATTAGGCCACAGCAAACAGCTACCAAAAGTAAAAAAGTGTTATTCACACGCATAAATTTATTCAGCAGAGCATTCATAAAAACCCTATCTATAGGCATAAAAAAGTAGAGAGAAGAATAAATTATTGGGACATATATAGCACGACTATTTTTAAGCAAAAATGCTAGCTTTTCTTCCTATCTAATCAAGAGGGAGGATAGAATATCCGAGCTGGATAAATCTAGAAAAGTTGATGATCGAGGGCTGCTGCTCCAGCTCAAGTTTATCTAAAGCTGGCAAATAATTGAAAAAAAGAGGAAAAGAATTCAATGCCAAATCTTTGAGCCTATACGTAGTAGAGTGGCTCCCTCGCGAATGGCTAACTTAAAATCTTGAGACATTCCCATGGATAAATGGGGTAATTGATTAAAAGGTTTATAATTTTTTAACAAAGATTCTTTTAACCCACGCAGTCTTTCAAAACTTTTAGCTATAATTTTTTCATTATCGGTCAAAGGAGCCATCGTCATTAACCCTTGCACCTCCAGGTGGGGCAAAGAAAGAAAATCATTAAAATTTTGATAGCACTCCTCGTAACTCATCCCCTGCTTAGATTGTTCTTGAGAAGTGTTTACTTGAAGTAAAATAGCTGTAGTTAAATTTAATTGCTTGGATACCTCTGCTATTTTACTAGCTAATTCTAAAGAATCTACCGAATGAATTAAAACAAAAGGGCCCACCGCTTTGCGCACTTTATTTTTTTGCAAAGGTCCAATAAAGTGCCACTGGCACTCCTGAGGAGCTTGTTTAATCTTAGAGAGAGCTTCTTGGATTCTATTCTCTCCAAAATTTTGGCACCCTTCTTTATAAAGGGAAGAAATAGATTCCCAAGGTTGCTTTTTAGTGACAGCAATCAGTTTAATCTCTTCTATCTTTCTATTACAGGCGTTGGCTGTTTCCGCAATTTCTTGTTGTAAGGCTCGGTAATTATCGAGGATTGACATAGTTAAAATCTAAAACCCTTAGGAGGATTTAAAACCTCGTGAATGAGGATAAGATCTTTTTTAGTAGGAAGATGATGAATTAAACTTTTAACACGAGAAGAGCGCTTATAAATCAAAGGAGGAGCAGACTTATTTTCCCGGAAGCCTTGGCTTAAGAGATGGTCGCCATAATCCCCTTCATATTTATTTTTACTATTCATATTAAATTGGCGTTCTTCAATCTGATTGCGCACCTGAAAGCCATCTAAATTGGATTTAAATTTATTTTCCTCTCTAAAAGCTTTCTTTTTGTGAGCAGGTTGATGATAGATGGTTTTTTTCTTATACTCGGGGGGTAGGCTCATGGGCTTTAAGTTTTTGGGAGGGTGGTGAGTAAAATTTTTGCTTTTCTCCATATCAGCATTTAAGGAATGAAGAAAATCGTGCAATCTTTCAGCTTGTAAGGGGTCATCATCTTGGATGCTTGCAAGTTTTTTAGATCTTTTATTAGGCTGAACAAGCTTAATGAGCATATAAAGCATGGCTGCTACGCTTACTAAAAAACCTATCGTATCGATAATATGCATTTTAATTTTCCCTATACAAAGTTGTTAATAGGATGGCTGAGAGCAAAGCTTTCTTAAAATTTTTATTATTTCCTCTACAAGCTTACTTTTACACCTGAAAGCAGCTTGAAGGCCTTATTTTTTATTAGCTTAGCTAAGGCCTATCAAGCTTCTGGCCTATTTTTTTCGATCGTCACTTTCTTCGGCGATAGATTTACGCATTTTGGTATCGGCAAGAATATTTTCATAACGGGTAAAATCCATAATGCCTATGTGCCCTGAGCGAAAAGATTCGGCAATTGCCATAGGAATAGAAGACTGAGCCTCAATTAACTTAGCCTCCATGTCTTTAACCTTAGCCATATTTTCTTGTTCCATCGCAGCGGCCATTGCTCGCCTTTTTTCTGCTTCAGCTTGGAAGATACGTTTATCGGATTCCGCTTTATCAGCACGCAGCTTGGCACCGATATTTTCGCCTAAGTTCATTTCCACAATATCAATAGAAAGAATAACAAAAGCAGTAGAAGAATCAAGTCCTTTTTCCAAAACAACCTGCGAAATTTTATGAGGAGATTCAAGCACATGTAAATGTGTTTCAGAACTACCAATAGCGGTCACAATCCCTTCACCCACGCGAGCGATAATCGTCTCTTCAGTAGCGCCGCCTACTAATTGCGCAATATTTGTTCTTACAGTTACACGAGCGCGGACATTGATTTGAATGCCATCTTTAGCTACTCCTGTGATGTAGCCACCATGGCTAGGGCAGTCAATTACTTTGGGATTTACCGAGGTCTGTACCGCATCACGAAGGTCTCTTCCTGCCAAATCAATCGCTGTAGCACGGCGCCAATCGAGCTGAATATTGGCTTTATCTGCAGCTATAAGAGCTGTAGCCACCTCAGAGACATGGCCGCCAGCTAGGTAGTGTGTTTCCAAGTCTGAGACAGTCACTTGCTTTAGCCCAGCTTTAAACAGATTAATGCGCGCGTTGACGATGACTCGTAGAGGAATTTTACGCAAACTCATACCGATTAAGTTAAATAAAGGGATCGGAGTACCCGACACAAAAGCTTGGAACCAAAAACTAAGAAACTTTCCTAGCATGCTTAAAATAATAAGGGAAGCCAATGCAAGAACAATCAGTAAAAAATATAATTCTGAGCTTAAATGCAAGGCCAATAGTTGATGAGTCATGTTTTATTCCTTTCTAACAATTAAATTAGATTCATTGCCGCTAATCACAAGAACTTTAGTCCCTTTAGCTAGATAACCTTCCTGAGAAATAGCTGGTTGCTGTTTTCCTTCTACGATAATAAATCCCCCAGGTTTTAAATCTGTCAACACTACTGCTGACTTGCCTATAGTGGAAGCATCATAATCGACAGCACGATAACCATCTTGGGTATCTGCAGAGTAAATGCTATGCTGAGGCTTTTCGGTACGAATGCGCCAGAGAACAAATTTAATTAAAAAAGCAAGAGCCACGCCACTCCCCATCACATATAAGATAAACAAGAGGAAAGATTCTGTTTGCCTAGCAAACATGCTAAAGCTGGCTAATATGCAAATACCTCCGATAATTCCCATTAGGGCACCTGGCAGATAAAACTCTATAAATATTAATATAAAACCTAGCACTAAAAAAATTAAAGGACTCATTAAGTTAGTTCCTTATTTGAAGAGTTAACCGTAGGGTTCATACTAGGAGTGCTCTTCGCTTTCACAATAACCATTCTTGCCACCTTTTTCAATAAAATTGCTCTTGATTGCCCTCTCATAGGATTCATTCTCTATACATACTTTTGCATGGGTATGACAACTATTTTACCAAAAATTTTCTGACTTGGAAGCAGATCCATATTTATCTTCATAGTCTTGAAGAGCGAGTTTAATCACATGATGGGCTTCTTTAACATCATAGATATGAGTAATTTGGACAGTGCTATACGTCCTTTCGGGTGAATCTTTATAGGTTAGAAAATAATGGCGTAGCCTTTCAATCAAGCTTGGCGAGCATTCATGAATATTTTGCAGGCTGCCATAAACCAAATCGTCTGCCATCACAGCAATAATTTTATCATCTGCCTCATTTCCATCAATTAATCGAAATCCACCAATAGGAATGGCTTTTAAAATAATGTCTCCCCTAGGAATAACTTTTTCGGTGAACACGCAGATATCCAAAGGATCTCCATCGCCTTCAATATTTTTAAGGCCAGTCTTTTGCATACAATAACTAGCTAAATGAGGGCCGCAATAGGTCTTAGGTAGCAATCCATATAAGCTGGGACACACACTTGAATACTTTTGAGGCCTATCGACTTTTAGGATCCCGGTTTCTTTATCAAGTTCGTATTTTATCGTATCCGTAGGCACGATTTCAATATAACAATTAACAATTTGAGGCATCAGAGGCCCTAAAGAAAGGCCATGCCAGGGATGAGAACGATAAATCATGTTTGCCATGCCAACTCCATACTTTTATACTTGATTTTACTCTATACCATGATAGATATTTAACCTGCTCCTTAAAAAATTGCTAGAGCAAAGCGTAAGGAGATTTCTTTGTGGCTGCTTTATAGTTTTAGAGCCGATTAATCATACATTTAGCTAAATCAAAGCCCCTCATGATTTGCTTCTTCAAAAAAACAAAAATTTCTTTTATATTGTTTGGAAACTAGTCATTGCACTATAAGACTTCTTTTAAATTATTTGAGGGATAAACATATGGATAATCAACGTAATTGGTGGCAATTATCAAGTATTCAAATAGGTGGCGTTATCTGCTTGCCTGTCATCGTTATTGGGCAAACACTTTACCAAACTTACGGTTTTGCCTCTTCTGTTGCTGCTATCATCTTGGGAAATGCCATTCTGCTTCTTTTAGGTCTAGCTACGACGAAGATGAGCTGCGAGAAAAGAAAGACTACACCTTTGAATGCTACCGAATATTTTGGGGAAACAGGAGTAACTTTTTTTGCCTTAACGATGTGTGTATCGTTAGTCGGATGGTTTGCTATCCAGCTCAATATGATGAGCTTAAGTGTATTTGACTTATTAGCCCTGGATAAAAACCAGGCTTTATCCGGTGTGCTATCCAATCTTATGCTCGGCAGTTTAATTACCATGGCTGCCCTTTATGGAATTAAGTCCATTAATTTTCTATCCAATCTTAGTCTACCCCTTTTAATCCTTACCTTAGGCTATGCTTTCTTCACTGTCGATGATGCCCCTCCATCGGTTCCTTCTGTGCCTTTCTCCTTTGCCGGCATCTCGATGGTTATCGCTTTAGCTATTGCCTTTGTGATCGATTTACCTACCTATTATCGCCATGCTAAAACAAGTAAAGATGGGTTTATCAGCATTTCCATCATTTTCGTGCTAGCCCTCCCTATTCTAGAAATTGTAGGCGTCTACTTAGCTGCCGGAAGCTCGGGAGGAACGATTTTAGATGTTTTAAAACGATCCAATGGAAATTTTTGGAATTTATGGGTAGCTTTATTTCTTATCCTGGCCGGATGGACCACAAATAACATTAATCTATACTCAGGTGCCGTCTGCTTAGAACCGCTTTTAAAGATCAAATCAGAAAAGCTAAGGACTCTACTTTTTGGAAGCGTAGGCACTTTCTTGTCTTGTTTCAATTTTCTCAATCATCTTATCATCGTTTTGGATGTGATGGGAATTTTTGTCGCCAGCATGGGCAGTGTGATTATTACCCGTTATCTTATTGAGCAAGTGAAAAAGCTTACCGTGACCTCTAACGATTATCTTTGCCACTTTCTTGCTTGGATGTTGGGATTAGCCATGGGCTTTTCTAGTCTAAATGGGGTTTCTTTAACCTCTATTCCTGTTTTAGATGCCACGATTGGCTCATCCTTAGGTACATTTTTTGTTTTAATTCAAAGGAAATATAGTGAAAAAGCTAACATTGCAAAACTTAGATGACTTAGCCATTGGAAGCGCGATTTTAGGATCAGGAGGAGGAGGTGATTCTACTTATGCTTACATGATGGCCCGCTATGAGATGGAAAAAAAAGCTTCCCTTTCAATTCTTAATTACTCCGATTTAAAGCCTGAGGCTCTTGTTATTCCCATAGGTTTTATGGGAGCCCCCACTGTTGAAATGGAAAAAATTGTTACCGGACGTGATTATGTTGAGCTATTTAAGATTGTAGAAAAAAACTTAAATAAAAAGATTACCGCTATCATGCCTTTTGAGATTGGGGGCCACAACGCATTTACTCCTATAATCACGGGCCTTCAGATGGGATTACCGGTACTGGATGCTGATATGATGGGACGGGCCTTCCCGGAAGCTCAGATGAGTTCCGGTCACCTTTATGGGGTTTCTCCTAACCCTGGCTTTATTAGTGATAGCTTAGACAACGCCGTAGTTATCCATGCTAAAAACACCTTTGCTTTAGAAAAAATAGGACGTAGCGCTACCATTGCGATGGGATCAATAGCCGCCTTTGCGTTTTATCCCATTACTGGCGCTAGGGCCCGTGAATGCACGGTACCTAATAGCATCTCGCGCGCTATTAACTTAGGAAAAGCTCACCGCTCGGCAAAAGAAAAAGGAGAAGATCCTTTAGAAGCTATTTTAAACCATTGCAAAGGTATTTTCATTGGCTCGGGAAAAATTACGGATATAGATCGCGAAATCTCCAAAGGTTTTCTTCAAGGCTCCATTACCATTCAGAATGCCAAAGATAAAATAGAGCTTATTTTTCAAAATGAATATCTATTAGCAAAAATTAATAGTAAAATCATTGCTACCACTCCTGATATCTTAATGCTGCTAGAGCAAGAAACAGGAGCTCCTATTACCAGTGAATTACTCCAATATGGCCTACGAGTTAATTTGATAGCCCTTCCAGCTCCAGATATTTGGACCACCCCTCAAGGGCTTGCCTTGGTAGGTCCTAGAAAATTTGGCTATGAGACCGATTATAAACCCATTCATAAAGCACGCCCAAAAAGCAGCGTGTTAAGTATTACTACATGAAAATAAATCAAAAGTATAAAATCGGCATCGACATTGGTGGAACTAACACAGATGTGGTGCTTGTAGACTCTGATAACGAGGTGATTGCCTGTGCAAAAACTGCTACCACTCCCGACTTAAATACAGGCATCAAAACAGCTTTAAAGCAAATCCTGGATGAAGCCTCTATTATTCGTGAAGATATTACAGGGATATTTTTAGGAACTACTCAGGTAGCCAATGCCATTCATCAACAGGATAATCTTTACCGCGTAGGAGTGATTCGCATTGCTGGGCATCACCCTCAATCTCTACCTAGTTGTTTACTATGGCCTCCTGCTCTTAAAAAAAGCATGTATGTGGATACCATTACTATCAATGGAGGCTTTGAATGCCATGGCGATCCTATCACACCCATTAATCCTGCGGAGATTAGAGCGGCTTTAAAAGAATTGTTGAAAAAAAACATTGAAAGCTTAGCGGTTATTGGCGTCTATGCCTCATTAAATTCTCATCACGAGCTATTGGTAAAAGAAATTGCGCAAGAGATGACGCAGGGCGAGTTGCCTATCTCTCTTTCCCATCAAATTGGTGGAGCAGGCTTTATTGAACGCGAAAACTCCACCATTTTAAATGCTGCTTTAAAGCAGGTCATGCCTACCGCGTTTAAAAATTTAGTGGCTATTTGTGGGGATCTTGGCATAGCTTGTCCTCTTTGGATTACGCAAAACGATGGAAGTGTAGCGGATTTGGCAAACGCTAATGAATATCCTATCTTTACCATCTCAGCCGGCCCTACCAATTCATTTATTGGAGGATCACGGCTAGCCCAAAAAGAAGATGCTATTGTTATTGATATCGGTGGCACCTCCACGGATATTGGAATCGTTCGTAAAGGCATTCCGCGACGCTGCTTTAATAATTCATGCATAGGAGGAGTTACTTTAAATTTTCCTATGCCTGATGTATATTCTATAGCTTTAGGAGGAGGCAGCCAGATCGAAATTACCCAAGAGAAAATTCATATTGGCCCTAAAAGCTGCGGCAATAAAACTTTCTCGCAATCGCTCAGCTTTGGAGGAAAGCAATTGACGCTGACAGATATCGCTCTAGCTTTAGGCTATGTAGATATTGCGGGTGCCCGCCCCCAAAACGTATCATTGCCTAGGAAAGGTTGTAAAGCAGTTATCGATGAAGTGGTCAAACAGATTTATGAGCTTATCTCAAAAATTGGGCCTGAAGAACGTTCCCTGCCTGTGATTATGATTGGAGGAGGCTCTGCTTTATTGCCGCAACATCTTTTTGACGGACGCTTTATTATTCCTCCCTATGCTCATTATGCCAATGCCTTTGGTGCTGCCCTTGCTACCATTTCGGCTACTATTGATACTGTCGTTTCTTTAGAACATCGCCAGGAGACCTTAGAAGAGTTACAGCAACAAGCTATTCAAGCTGCTATTCAAAAAGGTGCTGATTTCAAGACGGTTAGCATTGTAGATATAGAGATTTTACCCTATCACTATATTCCTAATCGCATGGCTAGAGTCATTGTAAAGGCCTCAGGCAATCAACCTCGGACCATTTAGAGTAAAAAAGCAGAAAATTTCCTTGCTTCTTAACTATTTTTAAGATCAAGGCATCTCCTTTTTTAAGAATCTTAAGATAAGATTACGCGTTTTGATTAAATTTTCTTCCCTGTGCGCTTGAGACACAAACCATGCCTCAATGTGCAAGGGGGGAATATAGACGCCATTTGCAAATAAATAGCGGAAGAAACGAGCAAACATGTCGTTATCCAACAGCTTGGTATCACCAAAATGGGTAACTTTTTTAGAACCGAAAAACAGCGTAAACATGGAGCCTACCTGCTGAATGCAAGCCTGCTTGCCTGTGCTTAAAAGATATTCCTGAATAGGCTTAGTTATAAGATTGGCTTTACGTAGCAGCTCTTCATAGAAACCTTCTTGATTTAAGAGCTTTAGAGCTTGTAAACCAGCTTCCATAGCTACAGGATTTCCAGATAATGTTCCCGCTTGATAAACAGACCCTAAGGGAGCCAAGCAATCCATAATATCGCGACGCCCTCCAAAAGCAGCCGCAGGAAAACCCCCTCCAATAATTTTCCCAAAAGTAGTCAGATCAGGACAAACGCCATACAAGCCCTGCGCTCCCTTTAACCCCACCCGAAAACCTGTCATGACTTCATCAAAAATCAATAAAGCACCTGCCGCAGAAGTTTCTTGGCGTAACATCTGGATAAATTCCTGCGTAGCAGGAACCACGCCCATATTGCCTGCAATCGGTTCTAAGATCACAGCAGCAATGCGTTCTCGGGTTCTAGAGTCGCGCATCACTTGGCGACACCCTTCTATGTCATTATATGGCAAGCAAATTGTATGGCGAACTATCTCAGGAGGAATGCCTTGCGATGAAGCTTGAGGTAGGAAGCCTGCCACCCCTGAGCCAGCTTGTACGAGAAAGAAATCCGCATGACCATGATAATTTCCTACAAACTTAATAATTAATTCGCGTTGAGTGTAGCCCCTTGCTAGGCGAATAGCACTCATTGTCGCTTCTGTGCCTGAAGAGACAAAGCGAATTTTGTCTATCGATTCTATGAGCGTAATGACATAGCGAGCAAGCTCTTCTTCGATTGAAGTCGTAATACCAAAAGTAGAGCCTAAAGCCATGCGTCTTTGTGCCGCTTCTATAATTGGAGGATGCGCATGGCCGTGAATGAGAGCTCCCCAGGAGCCGCAATAGTCGATATAGGCATGCCCATCCGCGTCATAGAGAAGATCTTGCCAAGCACGTTCCACCACTAAAGGAGGCTGATGCATATTTTGACAAGAACGCACAGGAGAATTGACTCCCCCTGGGATCACTTCACAAAGACGTCTATAAATTTCTAGGCTTTTTGGGCGAGCAAGCATTTCTTACACCTTAAGATGAGTAAGAAAAAAGCATAAGTGATCGTAAATTTGTTGAGAAGTTTTAAAACCTACCGATACGCTTATGATCCTTTGGGGAAATAAGCTTATGATCTGCCACTAGGAGGATAGGACACTGAATCGCCTGGCTAGAAGCTAGGCAGGCTAATTCGGTTGAGTTGAATACGGCTTAAACCAAATCTTTTTTATCATGCGCTAGGGATTATTCCTTTATTTCTTTTTTAGGAATTTTATTAGCCTCATGAGCCTCTTCAAGGGTTGCATAAAACTTTGTACAGGCAATCGTAGCCTGCAAGTTAGGAGCAAGCTCTTTAACTTTTTCTTGCTCTTTCCCTTCCGAACTCTCTAGATCTAAGCGAGTTAAATTTTTTAATTCTTCAAGAGGCAGGCTAATTCTTGTTTCCATTCCGCAATAAGCCATGATAGTCTCGGGATCCTCTTCTCTCATAATTTGATAAGTGAGCTTATAAGAAAAGTGAGCGATCCCCTTATGCACATTAATATTAAACTCTCCTCCAGGTGCTTGCCCATATGCATACCTATTATTCTTTTCATTTGTATTATTAAACTTTTCCATTTTCTGAATGAATTTGTGCAAGAGCCCCACGGTGCAAGATTGATGAAAAAAACGTCCCACTACCAAGGTTTCTTCTCTTCCTAAGACCTCATATATTTTTTCTCCACAATTTTTTACCTCCTCTGCGGTTTTTTCTGTACGGGGGTACATATTTCTGCCGTTAATAACAAAATTATCAGCACGCGGTAAGTCTAAAGAAAATTGAGTAGGTAATTGGACTCCAACAGACAGATCATCGAATTTTAAATCGCTAAGTTGATGATCTACTTCTTTGCCTCCAATCATTTCACTAATATCTTTTAATGTTCTCTCGTCATTTTTAATACTAAAAGAATTAAACTTTGCTAAGTCAGTGGGCAAGCCTTCACCTTCTAATGTTCTCTCGTCGTTTTTAATTTTAAAGGAATGAGACTTAGTTAAGTCACTGGGCAAGTCTTGTCTATGGAAGAAATTTAAGACAGCGGCCTTGATCGATTTAATAAAGGAGAAAAGAGGCGAGCTTGCCATAATAAGAGCCGCCCTGAATGCTAAGCCGATCTTTTGCAAACCTGCCCATACTCGCTTAAAAGAGAAAGAGCTAAATTGGCTCTTAGCAATGTTATTAATGTTTTTATCTTCTTGTGAGCCTAAAGAGGAGATCCTCTTACCTTTATATAAGCCAGGCTCTTTGGAAGACATAAAGTTTGGTTTAGGAGGGGTTTTTTGCTTTGCAGTAAAAGAGGGAGTAGATTTAATGGTCCGCTTATATACTCTTTTTACCAAAGGATTAGCGGTTGGAAGGGAAGAGCGTTGAAAAGGCTTATGCTTTTCAGCTGCCACTACACTTAATTTATTTGCCCTTGCCAACTGGTGCACAGCTTGATCTACCTTCCCTCTTTCCCCTATAAAAATAGTTCCTCGAGATGAAGAAGTATTTTTAACCTCTGTATTTCCCTCTCGTGAAGGATAGGTAGATTGCCAATGAGGTAATCCATTAGAAATTGACATACATCTTCCCCCTCATTAATATTATTATATTATAATAATAATTAGTTAAAAAATCTACTTAATAAAAGTAATAAAACATACATCACTTTTTATTTAATAGCAAAAAACATGCCATTCTATACTTTTGTTCTTTTTTTCTTTATGGGCTACAAAAATCTTTGAAAAGAAGGATCAACAACTAGTTGATAGTCAATCTATTTTGCAAAAATAAATGACTCTTTTCTTGTTGAAAATTTAGAATCAGGCAATAATACTTACCTTATTGCTGGATAATAGAAAATTAGGACTTTAAAAGCATGATCGCCTCTTTCTTCAAAATACTATGCCTGATCATGTTTATAGTGATTTTGAACCTTTCTTTATATGCCATCGAAGCTTATCAGGTAGTTTTTCAGGGGGTTTCTAGTCAGCAAACTCTCTCTTTACTGCAAACGATCTCTAAAACTGTAGAGCTGCAAAACTCTCCTCCTTCTACTAATCGCGGCTTAAGGAGGCGTGCTGAAGCAGATCTGCCTTTTCTCATTAAGGCTCTTCATAGCCAAGCCTATTACCAAGCTAAAGTAAATGTGGAAGTTAACTTTAACAAGCAGACAGCCCAAGTAGTTTTTAAGATTGATACCGGGCCCATCTATCCTTTGGCCAGCTTTGAAATTCTCCCTTCAGACCTTAAAAGTGATCTAACCTCTCTCTATACTGATGGGGATAAAGCAGAGCTAGGCCTCACCTTGGGGCGTCCCGCCTTTCCTAAAAGTATTCTTGATGCCGAAGAGCTTTTAATATTAAAGTTAGAAAGAGAGGGCTATCCACTAGCAAAAATTGTAGATCGCGAAGTGATTGCCGATCAATCCACCCACTCTATTTATGTGGTCCTTCGTGTCAATACAGGGCCTAAATGCTATTTTGGAGAAGTAAAGTTTTTGGGCCTCCAGCGCGTTTCTTCCGAATTTGTTAGTAAAAAGATTGCCTGGCACCTAGGAGACATCTATCATCCTACGCCGATTGAAAGAACTCACGGTGCCTTAGAAGCTACCGGCCTATTTAGCTCTATTTCCCTTACTCACCTCGATAGTGCTTCACAAGAAGGCTTACTTCCCATAGAAATAGAAGTATTAGAAGGAAAACATCGTAGCATTGCGGCAGGTATAGGATATTCTACCGACGATGGCATAGGGATCTTAGGTGAATGGGAACATCGAAACATTCGAGGCCGCGGTGAAAAGCTTAGCTTTAAAGCATTAATGGCTCAACGCCTCCAAGAAGGAACTTTAGCTTACGTTATTCCTGACTTTCAACGCTCAAAACAGGATCTTATCTGGCTGGCAGAATTTCAACGCCAAACGACTAAGGGTTTTCATGCTTCCTCATTTAGTGTCTCAGGTATTCTTGAAAGGCAGCTTAATGATTACACACGCCTTTCGTATGGAGGGATGTTTAAACGTTTACGTGATACGCATTCTGATAACAATGGAAATTTTAATTTGTTTAAAATCCCTTTCCAGCTGCGTTGGAAAAAAACTAATAATATTTTAGATCCCACGCAAGGCCTGGCCCTCCATGTTAAAATCATCCCTTCTTTACAGATTCTGCATCCCAAATTTGCCTATTGCATTAATACTTTTACAGGTTTTATTTATCTTCCTCTTACCGCGGATAAACGCTTTGTTTTCGCCGCTAAAGGAACTTTTGGCTCGATATTTGGAAAAAAACGCCATACCATACCTCCTTCTGAACGCTTTTATGCAGGAAATGAAAATCTTTTGCGGGGCTATCATTTCATGACAGTTAGCCCTTTACATGATAATGAACCGATAGGCGGGCGTTCTATGATGATCTATTCTTTAGAAGGACGCTGGCGAGCCACAGAAACATGGGGAGGGGTAATTTTTTATGATTTTGGAAATGTCTTTAAAAATTATTTACCACAATTCAACAAACAGATCTTACAATCTGCCGGTATTGGTTTAAGGTATAACACTCCTGTAGGTCCTTTAAGGATAGATCTTGCCGTTCCTTTACACCGTAGATATCATATTGACGAGAAGTTTCAAGTCTATTTAAGCATTGGGCAGGCATTTTAATATGAAAAAAGTTTTATGTGTTTTTCTAGTGGGGCTGATGTGTATATTTGTAGCTGGATGGGGTTATCTACAAACTTCTCACGCCCAAAAGGCCATCCTTTCCTTTTTAACGGAAATCATTCATGAAAAAACAGGCCATGAAGTAGAGATTGAGGAGCTGGCTTTCCCCCTGCCTTTTAACTGGGTTGCTTATAAGGTTAAAATTAAGCACAACCAATCGATTTGGCTGACAATAGATGAAATTAAGCTTTCCATTCCCTATTGGCGCTTACTCAGCAAAACTTTTGCTTTACGGGCAGTCTCTTTAAACCATGTGCATCTCTTAGATTACCCGCCTCCCTCATTAAACTCTCCTGCTGACAAGCCTAAGCTCTCTTGGAAAATCTTTCCTTACAATGTTCATTTTGCAGACCTTTCTATTGAAAATCTTACGATTGATACTCATCTTTTGCCGCCTGAATTTCCTACCCAGCTTTTTCCTTTGGATCTTTCTGGCTCTTTAACTTTTCGTCCTCAAAATCATATCGCTCATGTCAATCTATCCTTAAAAAAAGAAGCTTTAAATCAAGAAGGAATGCGCCTCAATCTTTCTTGTCAAGGCTCCTCCCATTTTACCTATCATTTAGATCTGCTCGCCCCTAAACAAAGCCTTCTTTTTCAATGGCTAGGCTTAGAGCTGGCTCATGATGCCGCTCTAGAATTAGGAGGAACCCTTACTGCTGATCAATCTTACCAGGGGCAATTTAAATGCAGCGCGATAGAAGATATTAAAATAATTGAATCAACCTCTGAGGATATATTCGGAAAATATGTCTACCATCCAGATGGCTGGCTAAATGTTCATTCAGTAGCGGGCCATATAGGACCTCTGCAAGTTGAAGGTGAGCTTTTACTTAATACCTCGACTTTTCAAATAGAGGCAGGCAAGCTAAAGGGAGTGGTAGCCCACCTTTCACGCTGGAAAAATCCTTTAGATTTTCCTATAGAAGGCTCTATGCAATTCATCAGCTCTTTTGCGGGTACGGTCATCAATCCTATTATCGAGCTCAAAGTTTCGACAGACCATCTAAAAGTTGGCAATGAAAGTTTAGAAGATGTAGAAGGACAATTTACTTTTATTAAAACAAATAAACAGGCTTTAAAAGGGCAACTTTTTTTAAGTTTTATCTACAACCAGTTGAAATTTAAAATAGATAATCCATGGCAATGGAACGAGCAACAGATCCACTTAAAAGATATTTATGCCGAATATGGGAATGAAAAGTTAACCGGAAATCTTCATTATAAGTTAGAGACTAAAACGCTTATTGGTCATCTAGAAGCCTCCATAAAAAACAGCTATTTGCTGCAAAAATATTTAAATATCGATCTCTTAACTTCTAGCAATTTGTCCTTAAAGTTTTACGATACAAGCCCATCCGAAGATAAGAAAGAATTACAAAATATGGATTTTGCCTGGCAGGTAGGCAAAGCACGTTATGACAATTTTTATTTAGAAGAAGCTATTTTCTCCGGGAATATAACGAATGCTTTCAGCCTTCCTCAAGCAGATCTGCATTTAAAAGCCACGAAAGCTTATAGCAGTAGTGGAGCCCTTATAGGATTAAATGCTGAGACAAAAGTGGAGATGACGAAAGATTATTGGCCTTTTAGGATATCCATTCAAGAAGATGAGGAGAGTATTTTAGCGGCCCAAGCCCACGGTTTCTGGAAATTAAATAGTGAGGAGCTTGCCGTAAAAATAGAACTTTTTCAAGGACAACTGAAAAAAAAGCCTTTTCATCTGCAAAAAGCTTTTACTTTTACTAGATATAACAATTTCTTTGAACTTTCTCCTTTATCGTTGCGGATAGGCACCGGTCATTTATTTTTTACTCTCGAGCACCAAAAAGAAAATGCCTATGCAGCCGCCCGTTTTCAATTTCAAGATTTGCCAGCAGAGCTGTTTTATCCTCTTCATTTACAAGCTCCTTTAGTGGGTTATCTACAAGGTGAGATTGATCTATTAGGCAATCCAGAAAATTTAAAAGGTCATCTACGTGCCCATCTATCGCAAATAAGGTTAGCCGATGATCCTTTAGACTCTCCCACCTCTTTAGAAGCCCGTATAGTAGGAACTATTTTAGAAAACCACATGGCAGCTTCTGCTCAAATCATAGGCCTTACCCAAAAACCTATTGAAATAGATGCTAGATTACCTATTCACCTTTCTATTAATCCTTTAGACATTCAAATAAACGAGTATGACTCTTTGTTGGTTCATCTTGCTGCTGAAGGAGAAATTAGTCCTTTTTTGCCTTTATTTGAGATAGAGTCTTCTTCTATATCAGGTCATACTTCTATCGCTTTAGATGTTACAGGTTCAATTAATGACCTTCATACGCGCGGAGACATTATTATTAAGGATGGTTCTTTTGAAAGTCCGACTACCGGGGCGGCTTTTCATCATCTCAATGCTAAAATTGAAGCAAATAATAAAATACTGACTCTTCAGGAATTCGAAGCTTTCGATATGAATGAGGGTGCGATCCGTGGGAGCGGTAGGCTAGAATTAAAAAAAGAGTTAGCTTTTCCCTTCACACTCAATCTCCAACTAGCACATATTAAACTGTTAAACCTTGACTTTGCTAAAGCCCTAGCTAGTGGCGAAGCGATTATTAAAGGTAATGCCCGTCAAGCCAAGGTAACGGGTCATCTTACTACTGATTCCCTGCAAATTACTATTCCTGAACAAGCTCCCGCACTCGCCTACTCTGTCGACGTTAGATATATTAATGTTCCTGAAGGAGAGACATCCCCCCTCCTTAACTCTTCTCAACCTGCCTGGCCTGTAGAATTGGATATGCAAATTGATATAGCTCCTAATACCGCCATTAAAAGCAAAGCACTTGCTAGCCTATGGCAAGGAGGAATTAAAGTGAAAGGTACCCCTCAGGCCCCTCAGCTTTTTGGAGATGTTAAAATCATTGAAGGAGACTACAACTTTAATGGAAAAACTTTTGATATTAAAGAGGGCACTATTTCTTTTGCAGGAGAGCCGGATAAAAAAACCAATCTTTATGTGATTGCTAGTAAAGATTTAGGTAAAATGGTGGCGGAAGTTATCCTTAAGGGCTCTGTAAAAAACCCCTCCATAGCCTTTCGTTCTAATCCTCCTATGTCTCAACGAGAGATATTATCCTGGATACTTTTTGGAAGAGGCGTCACCGACATTACTCCTTTCCAAGGAGCTGAACTTTCTCAATCGATAAGTAATTTAAGCAAAGAAGGCAACAAAGGCCCTGATGTACTCACTAGAATTCGGGATAGTATCGGCTTAGACCGCATAGATATTAACAAATCAGAGGGCGAAGAATCTAATGAAGTTTCCATACAAGTGGGCAAGTATATCTCTCGTGGGGTTTTTGTCTCCCTTAATAAAAGCATTACCTCTGAAGTTAACGAGATTAGCGTAGAAGCAAATCTATGGCGTAACATCAAGGCACGCGCACAAGTTGGAGATGACTCAAGCGCTCAGCTACAGCTTAAATGGAAGCGCGACTATTAGCCTCTAACCTTTTAAACCTATCAATGCGATAGCAAAAAAGCTGCTTTTCTAATAGCTGATTTTTTTTTCGCCAACTCTAGCGAGTATCAACCCTTAAGTTAAGGAAAAAAATTGTTATGAAAAGGCAAGACTTTTAAAAATTAAAATTTTCAGAAGGTCAAATAAATAAATTTAAGAAGTTAAGGCTACTGCAATAAAAGCTAAATTTTATAGCCTTTTTGATATAAGCTAGAAAGTTTTTTCAAAAAGATGCCTTAAGTTAATTTTTTTCCTATGTGCCAGGGCTTTGCGTTCTTTAAAGGTTATGCTTTTCATTAAAGATTGTTTTCTAATAGAATGCTTTTTTTATGATGAGTTGTATGGCATGTCAAAACATTGGCTTTTGGGCTCGCCCATTGGACGCAGTTTAGCCTCTTTAGGAGACTATATTGTATTTATTACCTCAGTGATTGCAGTAAGCTTGCGCAAGCCTCCTCAATGGTTTTTAATTCGCGACCAACTGTATGAAATCGGAGTTTTATCTTTACCGGTCGTGGGCATCACCGGCTTTTCTACTGGCATGGTGCTTGCCGCACAAGCTTATTTTCAGCTTTCCGATAAAGGGCTTGCTAGTGCAACAGGCTTAATGGTCACCAAATCTATGCTGGTAGAATTAGGTCCCGTGCTTACAGCTTTCATGATCACAGGCCGAGTAGGTGCCTCGATGTGTGCAACATTAGGTACTATGCGGGTAACAGAGCAAATTGATGCTTTAAAATCCATGTCTGTGAATCCTTTACGTTATTTAGTGGCCCCTCGTTTTATCGCTGGATTAGTCATGATGCCCCTGCTTACCATCTTTAGCTGCTTATGCGGAATTTTAGGAGGCTACTTTATTGCAGTCTATTACTATGGAATGGCTTCCACATCTTTTATTGATCCCTTGCCAGTCAACATTGAGCTTTTCGATTTTTTTAGCGGATTGGCAAAAGCTTTTATTTTCGGCGTGATCATCATCACCATTTCCTGTTATCGCGGCATGACCACGCGTGGAGGAGCTGCGGGAGTAGGACGAGCAACGACCAACAGCGTGGTCATCTGCTATTCTGTGATTCTAGTCGCCAACTTTTTAATCACCGTAGCCTTAAATAGCTCCTATGCTTACATCGAATACTTTGCAAGCTAAAGGAATTTAAATGGCGATCATCGAAGTTCAAAATTTACACAAATCCTATGGCGCATTAAAAGTCCTTAAAGGTCTCACTTTAGAGGTCTATGAAGGCGAAACGCTAGTTATTCTGGGAAGATCGGGAGTAGGCAAAAGCGTGCTTTTGCGCCAGATTATGGGCATTGAATTTCCTGATCAAGGCACAATTAACATCAATGGTAAAGCTCTTCATTCTCTTAGCCAACATGAGCAGCTAAAGGTAACCAAAGAAGTAGGCATGCTATTTCAAGGCGCTGCTCTTTTTGATTCCATGAATGTCGGAGAAAATACCGCTTTTTATCTGCGGCAGCATGAAAAAGAAGTGGATGAGAGAGAAATACAGCAACGCGTAGCAGAAGCTCTTGAAATAGTGGGATTAAGTGGCAAGCAAAAAGCAATGCCCTCTGATTTATCGGGAGGAATGCGTAAACGAGCGGCTTTAGCTCGCTTAGTAATCTATCGGCCTAAAATAATTCTTTATGATGAACCTACTACAGGGTTAGACCCTATTACAGCCCAGCAAATCAATCAATTAATCAATACTACTAAACATGAACTAAAAGCTACTAGTATTGTGGTCACCCATGACATTCATTCTGCTATGGAAGTAGGTGATCGATTGGCTTTCCATCATGATGGAAAACTCATCCATATAGCTTCTAAAGAGAACTTTGTTAAAATTGATGATCCCCTAATCAATGCCTTTTTTGAAAACGCTATCGTCACTCGCGATTACTCGCCTTCCTCTAATTATAAAAATCTGGAGCAAATAAAATCATTATGACCGATCCATTGAAAAATATTATGATAGGAATTTTTGTTGTCACCGCTATGGCAGTCATTGTGTTTGCTCTAATGTTTTTACACCCTTCCTTAGGAGATGAAAAGCGGGTGCTGCGTGTACGTTTCCCTAATATTGATAAAATTTCAGTAGGCACCCGAGTCTCATTTGCTGGTAAACCTGTCGGTGAAGTAGCCGCTATTCACGAGATAAAAGATGCGATAGAATCTCGTCAACCGTATCAGGGAATTATTTATGTTTATGAGCTTGTACTGCATGTAGATTCCAATGTTAATGTCTTTAGCACCGATGAGATTTCTGTGCGTACCTCCGGCCTTCTAGGAGAAAGATCCGTTGTCATTATTCCCCTTCCTTCCAAGGCAGGAGAACCTTTACGCCTTGTGAATGAGGAGATTTTGTATGCCTCTGAAGCGGGTAGTGTGGAAGATACCCTTAAAGAATTTAAGGAGCTTGCAGGGAAATTTGATACCTCTCTTAATTCTATCTCTACCGTATTCAATGAAATATCGGAAGAAAAAATTATAGAGAAATTAGGAATCGCTATCCAAAATGTTAATTCTATCACTCATGCTCTAAACCAACCGTTACAACTTTCTCAAATGGTAGGAAATACGCACGCGCTTACTGAAAAAGTCCTTACATCATGGGAAAGAGTGGAGAGCATGTTAAGTAACTTATCTGCAGCTTCCCACAACTTTCGCCTACTTACAGATAAAGGGAGTAATATTTTAAGCTATGTCGAAAAGGGGCAAGGAACCTTAGGAAAATTGTTGATGACTGATCAGCTATATTTGCAAGTTAACTCCTTCTTAAGCAAAGGAGAAACGATGATGAATGATATTAACCACTATGGCTTACTATTCAATATGGATAAAGGCTGGCAACGTCTCCGCGCCCGCCGCCTTAACCTTTTATACACCCTCTCTACCCCTCAAGGATTTCGTAATTATTTCAACCAAGAAATCGATCAAATTAATACTTCGCTCTCACGGGTCTATGCTTTGGCTGAACAAACCCATGGAAGTGCATCAGAATGTAAGCTTTTTGAAGATCAAGCGTTCCAAAAAGCTTATCGAGAACTACTTAGACGAGTAGCTGAGACTGAAGAGGCATTAAAGATGTATAATCAACAACTTATAGACAGGAATGCTAAAAAACCAGAGTGAACAGACTTAGAGATTTACAAACAATTCTGTGCAAGTTATGAATGGTGTAAAAGATTAAGTTAGGTGAGTGATGGAAGCTATCCCCTATACACAAATACAAAAAGGCCATTTTCTGATCGCCTCTCCCGATATCGATAAAGGCATATTCTTTCGCGCCGTCGTTCTTATCTGCGAGCATAACCCGAGTGGATCTTTTGGCCTGGTTATCAATAAACCTTTGGATCTTGAATTGCCTGAAGAAATTATTAGCGTCCAACATTTAGCTAATCCACGTGTAGGAATACGTGGAGGAGGGCCTGTCCAAACTAACCAAATGATGCTTCTTCATACGGGCAAAGATATTTCTCATCAAGCTTTACAAATCACTAAAGATATTTATCTGGGTGGAGATTTACAATTCTTACAAGAGTCTTTAAATGATGAGAATGGGCCTTATATCCATCTTTGCTTTGGATATGCCGGCTGGGGGGCAGGCCAATTGGAAAGAGAATTGCTAGATGAAACATGGTTCGTCTATCCTGCCAACGCTAAGCATATTTTTCATACTCCTCCCGATAAACTTTGGCAAAGTCTTTTACGAGAGATGGGAGGGAAATATGCCTCGCTTTCTATGATTCCTGAAGATCTATCGGTTAATTAATTAGAAATTAGGAAGAAAGGTGATGATGTTTAAAGTTTTAACTCTATTACTTTGCTTGTTCTTAGGCGAATTTGCAACGGCAGCAGAGGCTCCTACATTGAGCCTGAAAGGTCAAGCTGTTTTACATAAGCAAGCAGACCAAATTAGTTTAACCATTGGTGTCACTAACTTGGGAGCAGAAGCCGCTAGTGTATTAGCGGAAAATTCTAAAAAAATGCAAAATATCATTCGAGAGCTAAACAAAAAAGGTTTTGATAAGTCTGAATACCAAACAGGCCAATTTAGCATCCAACCTACCTATACTCTTCCCCCTCAAAATCCGCCTGCTGGCTGGCGCCCTACCATCAATGGCTATGAAGTCTCTAATACCCTTAAGATAAAGACAGATAAAATTAAAGAGATCGGCGCTCTTATTGACACGGCTCATCAAGCAGGAGCCAATAAAATCGATCACATCTATGCTAGTTTAAAAGATGAAAGAGTTTATTGGGAAGAAGCTGTCGCCAAAGCCACTAAGAATGCTATTGCTGATGCTAAAGTCATGGCTGAGGCTGCCCAAGTAAAACTAAACCGCCTTTTATCCATCTCCCTCAACGATACCCTTGCTAGATCGCCCCAATCTTTAACTCCTATGTTTCTTAAAACTATGGCTTCGGAGCTGACGCCTATAGAACCAGGCGACATTGAAATCAAAGCAAACGTTAACGTCGTTTATGAAATAGATAAGCTAGAGTAATGTAGAACTTATATTCAAGAATATAAGAGCAAATAGATAAGCCTCATTAGATGCTTAATCCTACCCTTTTAGCAACTATCTGGATTAATCTTTTTATTTTTACTCCCTCAATTAAATACCTTTAAAAGTGTTAAATATATTCCAAGTTATTGGTTAGGTACTCACCTTACGCAGGCATAGAACTCCTTTGTAAATTTTGCAGTTCTTGATAGGCCATCTGATTGGCTTTAAGGATTAACTTATATTTTAAAGCAAAGTGATTAAGTAAGGTTTTAATTTTAAGAAATTCAAGCTTGCAATAAGCGATAAGAGATGAAAAAATATGATTTCTTTGAGAGCGAGCAATTTTGGTGGGTGACTTCTCAAGGCTAGCATTTTGCTTTATTGATTTGTGATATTGGTGAGTCGACCTGTGGAACTTCCCCACAGGCCTCTCTTAGAACGGTACAGAAACCTCTCAATTCATACCGCTCCCAATTAAGCAAACGCTCCTATCATCCCTCTTTTCCAATGTACAAATAGTCCTGGGTTTCTCATAACTATTTTTTCCATAAAGGTGATTGCTCTTGTTTTGTGACCTGCAAGTCTCTTGTATTTGCGCATAGCCCATGTGATTAATGACTTATTAAAATGGCGACAGATTTGATATAAAGCTGCTGGCCGATATCTCCCGTAATATTCTAACCATCCTCGGATGATTGGATTATACATTCTGGCTATATCTTTAAGCTCCAAACCTGTCTGATTTCTTATATTCCATTGCCTTATGGTTGCTTGCATAGATTTCAACGCTGTTTTACTTACGGCTGGTGTAAAACTTACAAACATGCTATTGCGTTTGCTATTTTTGACCACTCTTGGCCGAAAGGTATATCCTAGGAAGTCAAATTTGATTTCCTTGTATTTTCCTTTACGATCTACATCTTTGCAGTAGACAATCTTTGTTTTATCTGGGTGTAGTGTTAAGCTACATTTTTCCATTCGCTTTTCAAGCATATGTAGAATCTGCTTTGCTTCTTGTTCCGTTTTACAATGTACTAGTGCATCATCGGCGTATCTACACCATGGTATGTCAGGATGATCCCTTGTCATCCATGCGTCAAATACATAATGAAGAAATAGATTCGCAAGCACGGGGCTGATTACTCCCCCTTGAGGTGTACCCTTTGTTCTTTGGACAAGGGTTCCATTTTCTAGTTGGAGTGGTGCTTTCAGCCATCTTTCGATATATAAAATAACCCATTTGTTATCTGTATGTTTTCTTACCGCTTTCATTAGAAGGCTATGGTCTATATTATCAAATAGACCTTTGATATCAAATTCCAGCACCCAATCGTATTTCCAACATCTTTGTCTAGTGATCCCTACAGCATCTAAAGCTGATCTATTCGGCCTATATCCATAGGAATTTTGATGAAAATGGGGCTCTACTGTGGGTTCAAACATCAGCTTTACAATCATTTGAGC
>NZ_JAEMUC010000049.1:0-21892 GCF_018342455.1 Neochlamydia sp. AcF95
GTATTAGCTTATTCTCTGCTGCAAAGGCACTAACCATGTGAATTGCTTTTCCTTCACGAGCTGCATCATACGAGCCTCTTAATGTTTTGCCATCTATAGCAATCACTCCTTTAATGGCTCCAGCAATATTTTGGGTCCATTGTACAAAACATCTTTCAAAATTCGAGGCAGATACATAGCGGAAAAATCTTCCTAAAGTATCATGCGATGGCACACCTGCTAAGCAGATTCCATGCTCTTGCAGCCAAGGTAAATTGCAAGATGCCCATAAATGGATGGTTGCCCAATCATCTGCACCGCATAAAACCGCCAAAATGCTAATCGTAACAATATCAAACAAACTATAGATTTGGTTTCTTTGCTTCCTTGGATCTTCCAGGGCCTTAAATACAGCAAAAACACTATTGGGTTTATGCGTATTCATTCATTCCTCCTTTTTAAGGAAAAGAATGATAATTATACCCCTTGCTTTGTCAACTTAAATCTTCATGCAATTTCCCTGTTTAACATTCTCAGGAAAGTTTTGGTCTTTTACGGTGGAAGGATTTTTATTAAAACTATTTCCATATTTGGTAAAAGGAAGATTCCCCCTTACTAGCTTTTTTTTTGTTCACAGGTGCGATCTTCCTCCTATATAAAAGCTATCCCATCTCCTATAAAATATACTTGTTAACAAGCAAAATTTAGTATTCGGAAAGGCTTTATAATTATAAAAAGGCATAACATGTTACTTTGAGATTAAGAGAGCTGGCAAGTTAGAGTGTGCTTTAGGTGCCTAAAATGCAAGCTTTCCTAGTTTTTCTTCATTTTTTCTTCCGAAATTTTACGCATACGGTCTTTTTCTTGCCGTGTTAAAGATTGTTCTCCATAGCGGGAAATTTTGGCTAACATCTCGTCAATAAATGCATCATCTCCTAAGGTAGCTTTTCCTGTTTTGATATCGACAATTTTACTCTTTTGCGGGGTGGAAAAGAAGTAGCGTTGAATTTTAGCGCGAAATTTGTGGCCCCCAACCATAAAAATTTCGTCTATGTTTTGCATGTATAGATAAGGCGTCGGTTGCTGCCAAACAACTGTGCTATAAAGATAGCCGGAAGCTATGCCTACCATATGGTAGAATAGATTCACAAAATCCAGTTCCGATAAAGGAATAAGAAGAGAAAAAGCAACCACAACAGCTAGAAGCCACTTAGCCTGAATAGGGATTAAAAAAAAGAGGAGAAGGGTGGTCTCTCGATGAAGCATGGCCCAGGCTACAAAGATGGCTAATAGAGAGGGGGCTAAGCCTGCAATGATAAACAGCTTATAAGGTAGTAAAAGGTAAACGGTTGCTAAAGCTGCTAGGTTGGCGAGGATGCCGCTAATAAAATAAAGAGCAAGAAAAGATTTATCTCCATAAGATTCAGCAAGTTGGGATCCAAAAAGCCAGAGTATATACATATTAAAAGTAAGATTGATAAGTAAAAATAAATTGATGCCATGCGCATGTTTTTGAATAAAAAGGGAAGTAATAAGTTGCCAATAATAGGAGTTTGTCATACCCCAAGGGGAGAGCCCTAAAAGCTCTTGGGGTCCATATATTTTAAAGAGAGTGGTAAAAAGAGGTTCTAATGCCGCACTGCATATAGTCACTATAGCTGTCAGGCAAATCAAGATTTTAAGGCTTTTAGGAACCTTGTCGTAGTTTGAGAGAAAAGAAGAATGATAAGACATAATAAAAAATGGGGTTTTAAAGTTTGCAAATACGAATGTTTAGACATCTTAGAGCTAAGAAGCAAAAATTTCAATCAATTGCCCCTAATTAAGCACAAAATCTCTTTTGCATCCCAAAGATTTTCTACTCTGACGATAAAAGTGTTGAGCGAGCAGCAAAGAAAAGGCTTGTTTTTTTATTGAATACATTTTATCATTTTTTCGTAACTTAAGAAAATTAAATTTGCTAACCTTTTTGGAGTTAATTCTGATGAAGAAAGATATTCATCCTAAATATCAAAAAATCTTGTTCGTTGATTCTTCGACAGGACATAAATTCGTATGTGGATCTACTTTACAGCCAAAACAAATGGATAAATTTGAAGGCGCTGAGTATCCTGTTTATCATTTATCAACCTCCTCGGCTTCCCATCCTTTCTTTACGGGTAGCAAGGCTTTAGTTGACTCTGAAGGTCGTGTAGATAAATTTAAAAAACGTTATGCTGCTGCGGCTCAAAACAAGGCGACTCATGAAGAGTCTGAAGGAAAATTAGAAGAGCAGCCTAAAGAAAAAGAAGTAAAAAAAGAGTCCAAAAAGAAAAGGAAATAATTCTTTAAATTCTAGCCTACAAAGCTTTCTTCCACAATCATGTCAGAGGAGAGCTTTGTAAGCTTATCTCCCTCATCATGATTGAAAAAAAAGTCCAACAACTCCTCCTCCGTTTAGCTGAAGTTGAAGCCACATTAGGTCACTCTGAGATCTTTAATGATCAGAAAAAATATAAAGAACTGACACAAGAGCATTCTTACCTAGCTGAGATCAAAGTTACCTGGGATGCTCTTAAAAAAGCTGAACAAGAACTTTCCGATAATAAAGAACTTCTAAAAATAGAGAGCGATCCTGAATTTTCTAATGTTTTGCAGGAAGAAATCCGTCTAATTGAAAGCAAGCTTCCTGAGTTGCAAAAACATTTGGAAACACTGCTTGTACCTCCTGATCCTAATGATAATCGTCCTACCATCCTAGAGTTGCGAGCCGGCACAGGAGGGGATGAGGCTGCTTTATTTGTGGGAGACTGCGTTCGTATGTATAAAATGTATGCTGACAGTAAACAATGGAATTATGAACTATTATCTTGCACCCCTTCTGATATGGGTGGTTATAAGGAATACGTCATGGTTCTATCAGGTCCAAACGTCTATCGAAATTTGCGCTACGAAGGAGGAACTCATCGTGTTCAGCGGGTGCCTGCTACTGAAGCGCAGGGGAGAGTTCATACTTCTGCTATCACTGTAGCTGTGCTTTTAGAACCTGACGAAGACTCAGATGTACAAGTTGATGAAAAAGATTTACGCGTGGATACCTATAGATCTTCGGGAGCAGGAGGGCAGCATGTGAATACCACGGATAGTGCAGTACGGCTAACTCATTTGCCCACGGGTCTTGTCGTTTACTGTCAGGAAGAACGCAGCCAGCATAAAAATAAAGAAAAAGCATTGCGTTTACTTAAAGCTAAAATTACTGAGATAGAGCAACAGAAAAAAGCTCAAGAGTTAGCTTCTAACCGCGCCGCTCAAGTGGGTAGCGGGGATCGCTCAGAACGTATTCGTACCTATAATTTTTCGCAAAATCGCTTAACGGATCATCGAATCAACCTTACCAAATACAATTTGGATAAAATTATGGAAGGGGATATGGAAGATATAACTTCCGCCTTAGTATCTCACTATTATAAGGAAATGTTTGGAACTTGAAAAAGCTTAATCCCTACATTCATATTTTTGCTGGCTCTTTAATTATTACTCTTAAGTAAACAAGCTTTTTCTCATGCATGCTAAACTTAAAATTAAGCAAATAAGGAAGGTTAAGATTAACAGGCAGAAAAGATGCTAAAAATCTTTAAGCTTTCATGCCGAGGGTGCAATGCGTCTTTTTATCTCTAATTGGCATTTTTTTTAAAGCTCTGCCCTTAAATACTATACATAAAGAGTGAAGGTTGAATACCGTTCAAGACATATTAAATCTATCAACTGGTTATTTAGCGCAAAAAGGAATCAAAAATCCTAAACTTCAAGCTGAATATTTGTTATGTGATGCTTTACACCTCTCTCGTATACAGCTTTACCAGCAGTTTGATCGTCCTTTAGAAGAGCAGGAATTAAAAATTTGTCGAGACCGTCTGGCTCGCAGGGCTAAGGGAGAACCTCTTGGCTACATCCATGGAAAAATGGATTTTTATGGGTGCCAAATATCTGTTAACAAAGATGTCCTTATTCCTCGGCAAGAAACAGAAATTCTCGTTGATAAAATTGTTAAACAGCTCGAACAGGTTGATGTTTGCGGTCTGCATTTATGGGATGTATGTTGTGGATCTGGATGTATAGGAATTTCATTAAAGAGAAGGTTTCCTCTTTTAGAAGTTACTTTGTCTGATATTTCTCATCAAGCACTTGAGCTTGCTAAAAAAAATGCGAAAGAAAATCAGGTGGAAGTGCATTTTTTACAAGGCGACTTATTAAAACCTTTTGAGGGCAAAAAGGTAGATTATCTAATATGTAATCCCCCATATATTGCTGAGCATGAGTTTGCAGGGTTAGACCCTGAAGTGCGGGATTTTGAACCCCGCCTAGCTTTGATTTCAGGACCTACCGGTTTAGAGATGTATCAGCGTTTAAGCGAGGAAATGAAGGCTTGTCTTGCTCCTCTAGCAAAAGTGTGGCTCGAAATAGGAAGTAGCCAAGGGCCCTCTCTATGCAAACTATTTAGTCAATCTGGATGGAGAAATTATAGAGTTGATAAAGATTGGGCTGGTTTAGATCGATTCTTTTTCCTTGAAAATGAATAAGTTTTCAAGTATTGTCTCCACTGAAATTTTTAAGGATTTTCATGCTTGGTGCTCTAACTGAAAAAATGCGTGGTTTGGTTTCAAAACTGGCTGGTGCAAAAAAACTTACCGCAGAAAACATTTCTGACGCTGTTAGTGAAGTGCGTTTAGCCTTGCTTGAAGCTGATGTCAACTATGGAGTGGCTAAAACCCTTATTAAAAGGGTTAAAGAGAAAGCTTTAGGTGATGAGGTTATCAAAGCGGTTACTCCAGGTCAGCAGTTTATTAAAATTGTTCATGAAGAACTTGTTTCTTTGATGGGCGGGGGAGAAGCTGAGCTAAAGCTAGAAGGAAAACCCTCTGTTATTATGCTATGTGGGCTTCAGGGAGCAGGTAAAACGACACATTCGGCTAAATTAGCACGCTATTTAAAGAAAAAAGGACTATGTAAAAAACCTTTATTAGCAGCTTGTGATTTACAAAGACCTGCAGCTATTGAGCAATTATTGACGTTGGGGCAGCAAATTGAAATCCCTGTCTTTAGCCTTCCTGCGGAAAAAGATCCTATAAAGGTGGCTCGACATGCATTAGAAAAAGCTAAAAAGGAAGACTTTGATGTTTTGATTGTAGATACAGCAGGGCGACTCCATATCGATGAAGAACTTATGCTGCAATTAGAAGAAATCAAAAAAGTTTTGCAGCCTTCAGAAATTATATTTGTTGCCAATGCAACGACGGGACAAGATGCTGTTAACAGTGCCGCAGAATTTAACAAACGTATGGCTATAACGGGTTCAATATTGACCATGTTGGATGGAAATGCTCGCGGAGGGGCAGCCATATCGATACGAGAAGTGACAGGCGCTCCTTTAAAATTTGAAGGGATAGGCGAAAAAGTTGATGATCTTCAAGTTTTTAATCCATCGTCTATGGCTCATCGTATTCTAGGTATGGGCGATACCATTAATTTGGTCAAGAAAGCTCAAGAGCATATTAGTGAAGAAGAAGCCAAAAACTTAGAACAAAAAATACGTTCAGCTACCTTTACTTATGAAGATTATCTTAAGCAAATTCAAGCGGTAAAAAAAATGGGTTCTCTTAAGAGCCTTTTAGGCATGTTGCCCGGCATGAGTGCGCTTAAATCTTTAGAAATTGATGAAAAAGAGTTTTTTAAAATAGAGGCTATTATATTATCTATGACTCCCCAGGAAAGAGCTGAAAGTGAAGAGCTTTCCGTCTCCAGGCGTAAAAGAATAGCGAAAGGGAGTGGGACAGGGATGGAAGATATCAATAAGCTAGTTAAATCATTTAAACAAGCAAAGCAGTTCTTTAAGAATATGCCTAATATGAAAAATTTAGAAAAAATGATGGGAGGATCCCTATGGCGTTAAAAATTAGATTGCGACAGCAAGGCCGTCACAATCGTCCATTCTACCGTTTGGTGGTGGCTGATTGCCGCTCACCACGTGATGGAAAATATGTTGAAGCAATCGGTTGGTACAATCCGTTTGCTACACAGGTAGAGCAAGAATTTTCTTTAGATGCAGAACGTGCACAACATTGGCTCAGCCAAGGTGCTGTCTTGACCGATTCTGCAGAAGCTTTAATCAAAAAAAGCGCCCCTAGCCTTGTACGTGGTTTGGTGGATAAGAAACTAGCATTACGAGCAAAATATGCTGCTAAACGTAAGGCTCGTAAAAAAGTGAGCGCTTAGAAAATTACGCCAATGCTGATTGATATCTTATCGCTATTTCCCAACTATTTTAAAGGGCCGTTTGATGAAAGTATTATCATGCAGGCCAGGAAAAAGGGCCTTTTAGATATCAATCTCATTGATATACGTACTTTTGCAGACAATCGCTATCACAAAGTTGATGACAGACCTTATGGGGGTGGGCCTGGAATGGTCATGATGCCCCAACCTGTCCTCAGCGCCATACGGAGCGTTAAAAAGCCTGGCGCTAAAGTGATCTATATGTCGCCCCAAGGGCCTCTCCTCAAGGCTGGTAAATGTCGAGAATTAGCTCAACAAAATCATCTTATTCTGTTATGTGGGCATTATGAAGGAATTGATGAGCGTATTCTAGATGAGGTAGATGAAGAGATTAGCATTGGAGACTATGTATTAACGAATGGGTGTTTAAGTGCCATAGTTCTTGTTGATGCACTCGTTAGGTTTGTACCCGGTGTGCTGGGGCATGAAAGTGCGGCCGCCGAAGATTCGTTTGAGAATGGATTATTAGAGTGTCCCCATTACACTCGGCCAGAGAGCTATGAAGGTAAAGCAGTCCCCGAAATTCTATTAAGTGGGGACCATAAAAAGATCGCCGAATGGCGTCGTAAAAAATCGTTAGAAAAAACTCAACGTGTACGACCCGATTTATGGCAAAAGTTAAATATAAATCTTGAGGAGTAGAAAAAATGAGAAAACATGCTTTGGTCGAAATGATCCAAAACGAACAACTTAAAAAAGATATTCCCAATTTTAGAATTGGCGATACTATCCGTGTGCATACTCGTATTATTGAAGGTCAGAAAGAGCGTATTCAGGTGTTTACAGGCACAGTGATTGCCCGTAAAGGTGCAGGGCTTTCCGAAACATTCTCTTTACATCGGGTGGCTTATGGAGAAGGTATGGAGCGTCTATTTCCTTTACATAGCCCACGCATAGCAAAAATCGAAGTCGTAAAAGAAGGTCAAGTGCGCCGTGCTAAATTGTACTACCTTAGAGGAACTTCGGGAAAAGCTTCTAAAGTTAAAGGTCGCGTAGGTTTTAATCGCAAAAGCACTGCAGTTGAAAAAGAGCCAGTAGCTGCAAATGTTGCTAGCGAAAGCTAAAATGGCTAAATGTCAGAGTTAAAGAAGATTGGCAAGCGTGAAACTAAGCGCTTGCTTAGCCTTACTGTATTTGAAGAAGAAGCCAGGCAACAAGGCTATCAGGTTATTGCAGGTATCGATGAAGCCGGGCGAGGCCCTTTAGCAGGACCTGTAGTTGCAGCAGCTTGCATCATTCCTGTAGGCCTTTTAATTCCTGAAGTTAACGACAGCAAGCAATTATCCAGCGATAAACGTACGGAATTGTATAATATACTTACCCGCCATGACGCTATTCATTATGGGATAGGGGTCATTGATTCTCCTACTATTGATAAAATCAATATTTATCAGGCCACTATAGCGGCAATGCTTAAGGCAGTTGCGCAGTTAAGCTTAGAGCCTCATTTTTTGCTTGTAGATGGTTTAAAGCTTCCGCATCCTAGTATTCCTACTCAAAAGATCATTAAAGGGGATACTAAATCGCAATCTATTGCAGCTGCTTCTATTATTGCGAAAGTAACTCGCGATCGTCTGATGATCGAATATCATCAAAAATGGCCTCTTTATGGTTTTGATCAACATAAAGGGTATGGGACGGCCAAGCATTTAGAAGCACTTAATTTGCATGGAGTATGCCCGATCCATCGCCAAAGTTTTGGGCCAGTTAGAGATCAACTTGGCATAAAAAATGCTCAATTCTCCTTAACTTTCTAATTAATTTTTCCCTAGGTAACTGAGTTTCATTACAATCTTAATATAATATTTATAAATTAGTTGTGTTTGAAAGTTAATATATGTATATGATAATTTAAGGTTAAAATTAAGGTATAGGTATGAAAATAAACACGCAAGACTTGTTTAATGACATTAACGCTCTTCGTTTATATGAAGTGGCAGAGAGTGTATCACGTGAAAATGGAAAAAAAAGCTATACGATCAAAAGAGTGAAGCTAAATCAGCACGATAGTATAGAAAGAATAGAGGCTTTAATCACTAAGCTTAATGAGGGTAAGATTTGGCTTAAAGTCGGCAAACGTCGCGAAGGTACAGTAAAATATGCGGGTAAAGGATTGAAACCTAGCGAAATTGCAAGCATTATCCTAAAGAAGCAAGACAAAACCGATAAGACACAGATAGAAATCTCCATTGATATCACCAAAGAGAATTTAGAAGATCAAGTAGAAGAGATGTCGCACCAAGATATTTCCTTATTAGAAAGGATAGCTAAAAGCCTTCAAGCAACCTTTAAGCTTGACATTCAGAAAAAAGTGAATAGCCAAGCTCGTATCATTAATCATCAGGTAGCTAGCTCTCCTGTTAAATCAAAGCATGCATTAGCCGCTAAAGTAACTATGCCTGAAGAGAAAAAAGTTACCTATCGCTCTCGCTCTCAAGAATCTAAGAAAGAGAAAAAAATAGAAGAAGAAAAAGCTATTGAAAAACAACGCGTTCAAAAGCGTAAAGCGCTAACATTGGCTAAAGAGTTAGATGAAAAATCTGATAAGCGCCGCCTTAGAGCTATTAAATCCACGGAAAAGCAAAAAGAGGCTCTGAAAGCTATGCCTTCCCCAAGAAAGGCTTCATAAAGCTTAGTCCTAGAAATCAGGAATCTCCTTAATATATTCTTTAAATTTTTAAGCGGCGAGCAGCCGCTTATACTCTCATATTTTCTACTCTACTTTTTGATAGTGCCTGCCTGCTTCCTTTAAGCGGGAAGGCAGCAATAAGCATGCTAATCACTGATAACCAAAGGTTATTTCAATCCTTATCTTATAAAATGCTTGGAAAGCTATAAAGCAGCAAGCAAGCTGCCCTTAAAGCAAGGCAGAGTGAAGGCAATCTTCCAAATTTCTACATGCCAGAGATTAAGCTATATTTTTATGCAAATTTTTGATAAAATGCGCCCTTATTAATAAATTTAAGCTTTTTTAAATGTTAAGAAGTATGACGGCTTATGGCCGGGGTGCTATAGAGACAGCACTAGGAAGATTCACCGCGGAAATTCAATCGGTTAATCGTAAACATCTGGAAATAAATGTATTACTCCCAAAAGAGTTAATGCGTTTTGATGCTGAAATAAAAAAATGGATTTCTGCCCAAATAGGAAGAGGGCAGATAACTGTTAAGTTTTCGGTAGTATTTAATCAGACGACTCCTTTAAATGTAGTAGCCAATCTCCCTCTAGCCCTAAAGATTCAAAAGGCTGCCGAGGATTTAGCTTTCACTTTAAAGCTTCCTGTAACGCATGAGCTAACATTGAAAATGCTGGCTGAGCAACCTGGCATCCTGCTATTTGACGAGCAGATGGAGGATGAAGAGCTTTATCGAGAAGCTCTAAGTACAGCTTTTGAAAAAGCTATGCAAAGCTTTGTGGAAATGAAGCTACACGGAGGCCGCCCTATATTTATTGACATTTCTCAATGCTTAAAGACTTTACATCAAGATATTGAGCAAATTGCCTACTATGCGCCTCAGGCGACTAAGCGTTATCGAGAGAAACTAGCCGAGCGTTTAAAAGAATTTTCCATAGGACCAAGAGAAGATGAAGAGCGGCTTTTACGGGAGATAGGAATTTATGCAGAAAAAATTGACATCAGTGAAGAAATTACTCTTTTTCAAGCTCATCTTAAGCAATTTAATGATGTCTTATCTTCGCAAAAAGAAGCTGTAGCTAAGAAGCTGGAGTTCATTCTTCAAGAGCTGAATAGGGAGATCAATACGATTGGGGCAAAATCTTCTGAGTTAGAAGTCTCACGGCGGGTCGTAGAAATCAAAAGCCTATTGGAAAGAATCCGTGAGATTATTCAAAATGTCGAGTAGCACACAACAAAAAGGGCGAATATTTATTATTAGCGCCCCTACAGGCACAGGTAAAACAACTTTAGTTAAAAGACTGGTTCAAGAATTATCAAATGTAAAACCCAGTATTTCTTACACGACAAGAAAGCCTCGTGCTGGAGAGACAGATGGGGTAGACTATAATTTTATTGATAAAAATGATTTTGAATTTAAGATTAAAGCAGGGGAGTTTTTAGAGTACGTAGAGCTTTATGGCTTCTATTATGGAACCTCACGTGTTTGGATTGAAGAACAGCAGCAAAAAGGTTATCATATTGTCCTGGTTATCGATACACAAGGCGGGCTTAAACTAAAAGATAGAATTCAAGGAACTTTTATTTTCTTAGCACCACCTTCCCTAGAAGAGCTAAGGAGGCGCTTGCTAGCGCGTCAAACAGAATCTCTCAGCGTGATCGAAGAGCGTTTATCGTGTGTAAGCCGAGAAATAGAGCAAGGAAAAAAATATGACTACAAGATTGTTAATGAGCAATTGGATGTAGCTTACGAAGCTTTAAAAAGTATAATTGTAGCTGAAATGCATCGCATACATTAAATTTACAGAAAGGGAAGTTTATAAATGATACAAAAAAATATCACCAATGAAGCCTTAAAAAAGAAATTTAAAAATCAGTTTGAGATGGTAGGCTATGCCATTTCTTTAGCTGAAAATATGATTTTAACGGGGCGAGATCCACGCGTGAAATCAGACACGCAAAATAGAGCCTTGCAGATCTTAGAAGAAATCGTAGCGGGTAAAGATCACCTTGAGCCTGTCGTTCTTGAAAATAAAAGGCAGGAGGAGAAAGACGCTACTCGGCATTATTTTGGAGAAAATGATGGAGGAAGCTCTTCCAAAGGATCTTCAGAAAGAAAGAGAGCTCGTAAAATTCTCGCCGATTAAGCGGTAAGATGAGGAAAGAAAATGCTGGAGACATATCCTACGGCTGATTATGCTTATACTGTTTATTTATGTGTAGCTATTTTATTTACTCTTATATTTGCTGCAATAACTGGTGTAATTGGATATAAAGTAATTAATCAATCCCCCAGCCGAAGTCCTTATGGGAAGATGCCTTTAAGACATGCTTCAGATCTGTCTTACGAGAGCAAAGAGAAAGTTTTACGTTTTCTTTTTGAAATGCATCAATATGATAATCGCATGTTTAACCTAGAAAAAGCGGCTTTATGTAGAGAAACTAGGCGTATTTTTTCTAATGCTATCTCCTGGTATGGAGCAATTAAAGTGGACTGGAGCTTTCTTAATAAGCGTTATCCAGGCCATTATGTATCCTGGGGAAGCTTATCTATTTATCAACAAGAAGTTATTCGCTCAGATCACTCTTCATTAGAGGGCTTTCAAACTGAATATTCTAGTCCCGAGCCTGCGCCTAGTAAGGCGGAAAAGTTTTATACCCAAGCTGTTCCCGGACCTTTATATGTGGATATGGAAAAGAAAATATTGTTAGGGTGGAAAATCGTTCCTCTAACTAATTTAGAAGTGTTAGTGGTTCAAAAACCCAAGAGTACTTTCTAAATAGATCTATCCTTAGCTTGGAAAATTAACTAAATAGGAAATATTAGAATCTCATGCAAAAAAAAATACTCATCACTTCTGCTCTCCCTTATGCTAATGGGCCGCTCCATTTTGGACACATTGCGGGTGCTTATCTACCCGGGGATGTCTATGCGCGCTTTCAACGCCTGATGCAAAATGATGTTTTGTATGTGTGTGGTTCAGATGAATATGGGATTGCTATCACGATCGGTGCTGAAAAAGCAGGCCGGTCTCCTAAAGAACATGTAGATATTTATCACACGATTAATCGAGAATTTTTCAAAAAATTAAATATATCTTTTGATAATTACTCAAGGACTACATGGGAAGGCCATCAGCCCTTAGTTCAACAATATTTTTTAGATCTGCAGGCCAATGGCTATATTGAAGAAAGAGTTACTGACCAGCTATATTCGGAAGTCGATAAGCGATTTTTAGCCGATCGATATGTCGTGGGAACTTGCCCTAAATGCGGATTTGCGCAGGCACGAGGTGACGAATGCCCTAAATGCGGTGCTAGCTACGAAGCCACCGATCTTATTAATCCTCGTTCTCAGCTATCAGAGGCACCTTTAGTCCTTCGCCCTACCAAGCACTGGTTTTTACTCCTTGATAAGTTTAAAGACAAGCTTTTGAAATGGATGGCAACCAAACAGTGGAAGCCCAATGTTGTGAATTTTATTAAAAGCTATATAGAGGATTTACGGCCGCGTGCTATTACCCGTGATATGAGCTGGGGGGTTCCTCTTCCTTTACCTGAAGCAGAGCAAAAGGCTTTATATGTTTGGTTTGATGCTCCTATTGGATATATATCGGCAAGCGTTGAATGGGCTCAAAAAGAAGGCGATCCCGACTTATGGAAATCTTATTGGTGTGACCCTAATACTAAGCTAGTTCATTTTCTAGGAAAAGATAATATCCCTTTTCATGCCGCTATATTTCCCGCCATGACCATGGGACAAAATCAACCTTTTAAACTAGTCGATGAACTTCCAGCCAATGAATTTTTAAACTTAGAGGGAAGGCAGTTTAGTAAATCTGATGGATGGTTTATTGATTTGGAAGAATTTTTTCATCATTATACGACAGATCAAATTCGTTATACTTTAGCTGCTAATGCTCCTGAAACATCAGATGCGGAATTTACTTGGAAAGATTTCCAGTCGCGCTGCAATACGGACTTGCTAGGCAAGTATGGAAATTTAGTCAACCGTGTTTTAGTCTTTGCTAAAAATCATTGTGGTGGACAGATGCCTGCTGTGCAGGCTTTAGAGTCGATTGATGAAGAATTTTTACTTAATATAAGTAAGCTTGCCAATGAAGTCGCTTGTTGCTATGAGACCTTCAAAGTTCGCCGGGTTAGTCAATTAATTATGGAATTAGCCCAGCTAGGAAATGTTTATTTTGATGCTAAAAAACCTTGGAAGGAAGCAAAAAACCCTGATAGCAAGCATGCAGTAGCTACCACTATCGCCTGTTGTTTAGAGTGTTTAAAATGCTTAGCGCTTATTTCTTCTCCTCTCATTCCTGAGTCAGCCGATAAAGTGTGGAAGCTTCTAGGCTATGCTTCTCAATTAGAGAAGGGTAACTGGGTTCAAATTTTAAATACATCTATTCCCGCTCATCAGCAACTTCAGACGCCAGAGATACTATTTAAAAAAGTAGAGGATGAACAGATTGAAAAGGAGCTCAATCAGCTTCGGGCGCTAGCTGAGCAAGCAAAGAAAGATCATTCTTCTCAGATGGTTTACGCTCCTTTAAAGGAGATGATAGAGATTGAAGCGCTGCAGAAGCTAGACTTACGCGTAGGTGTAATCAAAGATGCAAAGAGCCTGCCTAAAAGTAAAAAATTATTGTTGCTAGAAGTAGATCTTGGCTTTGAGACTCGTAGGATAGTCTCAGGGATCAGCCAACAATATCAACCGCAAGCATTAATAGGGAAGAAGGTTATTGTAGTGGCTAATTTAAAGCCTGCCACTTTAATGGGAACTGTTAGCCAAGGAATGCTTTTAGCAGCCTCTGATGACAAAAAACTAGAACTTCTTTCTATTCAAGATATTTCCCCGGGTGCAGTTGTTAGCTAGGCTCTCCTTTTAATTTTAAAAGTGAATGATTAGCTAGCTTTAGATAAATCAAGCATGGTATCCTTTTGAAAAGGTTTTTTTTAGGTAAACATATACTTATACGCTTTGAAAAAACTTAGTCTGCTTAAAGAAACCACGTCTGCATAGCTAACAAAAATTAATCTTTTTCCAAGCCGGCTCTCTACGTAAAAACCAAGCTTCCTATTAAGTATATGATTATATGCTTTAAAAAAACTTAGTCTGTATACCCAACCTTCTGAAAGATGCCTCTCTGCTTAAGAAAAGGGACTTTATAAAGTGCGTGATTGCATAAAGAGTAGATGAAAAGCGTATTACATAAACAGCTGCTCAAAAGCGTATAAAAAGCCTACTTTCAAGAAGACAGCTAGCTTTTAAGAGCTAATTTTTTTAGACCATAACTTGCGAGTTTATTTAAAAAGGATTCTTCTAACCGCATGGCTAAGGAGAAACTTAGTTTTTTTCGCTTTTTTAAAAAATCAAAAACTTTTATTTTTTACCTAATTGGTGGGCTCTACATATAAAAGAAAGCCATTATACTTAAAAAATAGCACGATAAACTTCTCATATGTAGCTTGTAAAAGTCGTGCGGGTAGCTTTGCTTGCTTTTAAGCCAAAGCTAGCTATTAAACATGAGTAAGAGTGATAAAAGGGGATAAACCTTTTGCTTTGGATTTAAAACAATGGATGAACCAGTGCCTAATCAATCTATAAAGAAGATGTTGGAAGGAGAATAGAGGGACATATAAATATTAAAAAATTACAAGGAGTGTAAGCCTGTAGAATAACTTTAACTTACACTCGTTTTTTTTAAACGGTATGGCCTTGAGCTCTTAAGCGGCGTATAATAGTGCTTACACCCACCTTATCAATAGTTCTTAAAGCTTGCGTAGATAAGCGTAAAGTCACAAAGCGTTTTTCATCGCCGAACCAAATACGTTTAGAGACAAGATTGGGCTGGAAACGTCGCTTAGTTTTACCAGTAACCTTAAGACCAATCCCTTTTTTCTTTTTAGCAATCCCTCTGATTGTGTACTTATAACCACGAGCGGGTTTTTTTCCTGTAACAGTACAGATTTTTGACATAACTGTAACTCCGATGAAGCGTAATTATTTGAAAAGGGGATATTAGCATTTATACGGGTTATAAGCAAGGAAAAATATAATAAAGGAGGCCCTAGAACATGCAATTAGAAATTTCAGTCGATGGGAAGCCACTTTTCTTGAATATTAAAGCGCTTATCGCCCTGCTTTTTTCTTTCTTTTTCTATCATTTCTTCATTGTTCACTTCTTTTATAGTTTGAGCAAATGCTCTTTTGTAGGCCTCAATTTTGTCCAGCAACTTTAATACGTTTCCCCATTCTTCTGCATTAAGCTTCAAAGGATGTTCTAACATTTTTTTTATATGGGAAAGATTAGTGCCTAGTTTTAAATAGATACGTTCATCATTTTTATGAAGGCGTTTAAGTTCAGAGATCATATAGATAGCAGTTTTTCTTTTATTGATGCGGGTTTCATCTATCACTCTTTTCTCGTTAATATCCTTGGAGGTAGAGTCGATAATTTTTTTAATATTTAATTTGTCAAGTCCTTGTATTAAGGATTCTTCCACTTTAGTAAAATTAGTTTTAGGCATAAGGCTACTCTTTTTTGTTATGGCTTGCTTACTTTATCTTATCATTAAAATTTATATTTGACAAACTTACATTCTTGTAATATATCTCACCTAGATAAAGTCTAATCATTACAAGGCATATCTCATTATCCTACCAACCTATTAAACAATGCGAGTTTTTGAATGGAAGAAATGACGGTCGATTTAGTGGTCATCGGCGCAGGCCCAGCAGGACAAAAAGCAGCAATTCAAGGGGCCAAATTAGGTAAAAAAGTAATTGTAATTGATAAATTACCCGAACCGGGAGGAAATTGCCTGTATTCAGGTACCATTCCTTCTAAATCTCTTAGGGAAGCAATTATTGATTTAACCCGCTTTTATGAAAGGGGATTTAATAGCGGGGAATTTGCTTTACAAGAGGTTTCTATTCCTCAATTGAACCAACGGCTCCATAAAGTGATTGAAGAAGAAAGAAGCACTGTTTATCGACAATTAAGAAAAAATGGCATTCGCCTGATTAATGGAACAGCCCGTTTTGAAAATCCTCACATGTTGATTGTAATGGATGAGGATTATCGCTTACTTCATCAAATTAACACTGAGTTTGTGGTTATCGCGACTGGCTCCAAGCCACGAAATCCTAATAATATACCTTTCGATAATGATGTAATTTTTGATTCAACACGTCTTTTAGGGATAGAAAAGATTCCTTCCAGCCTTATTGTATTGGGAGGAGGAATTATTGGCTCAGAATATGCAAGCTTTTTCGCTGCTTTAGGAACCGAAGTTACAGTCATTGATAAAAAGGACCATATCTTACCTTCTTTAGATCCCGAAATTGGCATTATTTTGCAAACTTCCTTGAAGGATTTGGGATTACGTTTTCTAGGCAATAAAGAGGCTGCTCAAATTGCCCGTATTAATAATAAAGCTTATGTAAAATGCAAGGATGGTACAGAGATATCGGCGGATGCGCTACTTTTTGCCCTAGGACGGAGCGCCTATGTGGATGGCTTACATATTGAAAATGCCGGCTTAAGCGTTAATAACAAAGGGTATATTCCTGTCAATGCGCTATTTCAGACCGAACGGCCTAATATTTATGCCGTAGGAGATGTGATTGGTGGGCCTTGCTTAGCTTCGACTAGTATGGAGCAAGGACGCTTAGCAGCACGCCACGCTTTTGGTGTCCATCATCGTTTATTTCCTAATCTTTATCCTATCGGTATTTATACTATACCTGAAATTTCCAGTTGCGGCTATAATGAAGATGAGCTGCGAGAGATGGGCTTTCGCTATGAAGTAGGAAGAGCTTATTATTATGAGATCGCCCGCAGCCATATTGTAGGAAGTAATACCGGAATGTTTAAAATTCTTTTTCATGCCGAAACACTAGAAATCTTAGGCGTCCATATCATTGGACGAAGTGCTACAGAAGTTATCCACATTGGTCAAGTGGCCATGAGTTTTAATGCAAAAATAGATTATTTTATTGATCAGGTCTTTAACTATCCTACTTATGCGGAAGGCTATCGTATTGCTGCTCTCAATGGATTTAATAAAATTAGTTATAAAAAGTATGTCGATGTCAAATAATAAAGAGAAATCAGATATAAGAGCAGAAGCTAGGAATAGCGAGCTCTCAAAAGATGGCAGTGAGGGAAAGGTTACCGAATATGTCTTTTTGGATATAAATTCTTCATCAGCGGAGGAAGCTGAAAAAGTTAGTTTCGACCCAAGTCAAAATCCGGGGGAGATATTTGAATCTGTTCAATCTCTGTCCCAAGGAAACTATCCGTCTTATCTAAGAATGGTGGCTTTTTTAGCCACCTTAGTGATGGCATTGGGCTCCATTTTAGCTTTAATAATAACATTGTGCCTAGGGACAATTTCTTTGATATTGTTACGTCAATTTGTGGGGGTGAATAAACAAACTTCTTTGGCCTGGAGATGTTTTAAGAAAATGCTAATTTTTACGCTAGGCTGTTTTGTTTGCATTTTTCATCTCAGTTACGGAATAGGGCTGATATTAATGTATTTTCTCCTTACGGGTGAAGCAGTTAATAGCCGCTGGATGCGAGAATTCGCCAAGTACAGAGAACCTTAAGGTATTGGTATTGATAGGCAAAAGAGTAAAAGCCAGACATTGACCTTTACTCTTTTTCTTAAGATTTAGGACCTTCTTTTATTCTAAACCCAATCTGGTCTTTTTCCGTATATAATTCAATAGAACTTTTCGAAGGAATCTTACCCTCAAGGATAGCTTTAGAAAGATTATTGATCACTTCAGTTTGAATATAGCGTTTTAAAGGCCGTGCGCCAAATAAAGGATCATAACCTTCGCGTGAAAGATGGCTTAAAATTTCTGGGGTCCATTCTAAGTTAACCTCGCGATCTTTTAAACGTTTAGCTAGATGTTTAAGTTGAAGAGCGACAATTTTTTCCATGTCTTTTTCTTGCAAAGGTAGAAAGGGAAGGATATCATCTAAGCGGTTAATAAATTCTGGTCGAAAATAAGTTTTTATTACAGGCTGTAAAAGAGATAAAATTTGCTCTTTAGATAAGCCCGTTTGATTTTTTTCAAGCTTTTCTAATAGCAAATCCGAGCCAATGTTAGAAGTCATAATAAAAATAGCATTTTTACAGTTTATTGTTCTTCCTTTGCTATCTGTAATGCGGCCTTCATCAAATATTTGCAAAAGAAGGTTAAAGACATCAGAATGGGCTTTTTCAATCTCATCAAATAAAACCACCGCGTAAGGACGCCTTCGTATAGCTTCTGTTAATTGCCCTCCTTCCTCATAACCTATATATCCAGGAGGGGAGCCTATCATTCTAGCTATGCTATGCTTCTCCATATATTCTGACATATCCAAGCGAATAATCGCGTCTTCTTGATCAAAAAGTTGTTCGGCAAGCGCTTTAGCTAATTCCGTTTTTCCTACTCCTGTAGGACCGAGGAAGAGAAATGTACCTACAGGACGTCCTGGATCACTTAAGCCTGAGCGAGAACGCCGGATAGCTTCGCTGACGGCAGTGACGGCAAGTTCTTGACCTACGACACGCTTGGCTAGCACTTCTTCTAATTTAAGAAGCTTTTCAGCTTCTCCTTCTAACATTTTGCTGACAGGAATCCCAGTCCATTTTGAGACAATATGGGCGATTAAGTTCTCATCTACCTCTTCTTGTAGTAAGCGAGCCACTTTTTCATTAAGCTTACTTTGAATAGCAGCAATTTCTGCCTCCACCTTAGGGAGCGTGCTATAACGTATTTCAGCCACTTTATTATAATCAGCTTTGCGTTCTAATTCTTCGGCATAGAATCGCAACTGCTCAAGCTCATTTTTTTTCTTTTGTACTTCTTCGATAAGTTTCTTCTCTTGATTCCATTGATTTCTTAAAACAGCTAGCTCTTCTTTGATTTGAGCAATTCTAGCCTCAAGCTTATCAGCTTCCTCTTTAGAGGAGGGGCTGTTTTCACGTCGCAAAGCTTCTTGTTCTACAATTAGACTACTTAGCTCCCGTTCTTTACGATCGATAGGTAGAGGCCGGCTTCCAATTTGCATGCGAATCATACTAGCAGCTTCATCGATCAAATCGATCGCTTTATCAGGTAGGCGTCTATCAGTAATGTAACGATAGGATAAGAATACTGCAGCATGAATAGCTGATTCAGTGATACGTACGCCATGAAAGATTTCAAAACGTTCACGCAGGCCTCTTAATATAGCTATAGAGTCTTCTAAAGTAGGCTCTTGAACCATGACAGGCTGAAAGCGGCGCTCCAAAGCGGCATCTTTTTCAATATACTTTTGATATTCGTTAAGAGTCGTAGCTCCAATGCAATGGAGAGTACCACGTGCCAGAGCTGGTTTCAATAGGTTAGCAGCATCCATGGACCCTTCGGTAGCACCTGCTCCCACCAGAGTGTGAACTTCATCAATGAATAAGATGATGCGCCCTTCACTATTTTCAATATCAGTTAAGATACCTTTTAAACGTTCTTCAAATTCACCCCGATACTTGGTACCTGCAATTAAACTACCCATATCGAGGGCTAACAATTGCTTATTCTTAAGGGATTCCGGCACATCTTGGGAAATAATTCTTTGAGCTAGTCCTTCGGCTATAGCTGTTTTTCCAACCCCCGGGTCCCCAATCAGCATGGGATTGTTTTTAGTGCGGCGGCTTAAGACTTGCATAGTACGTCGGATTTCTTCATCACGGCCAATGACAGGATCTAATTTGCCTTGACTAGCAAGCTGAGTGAGATTTTTACAATATTTTTCTAAGGTTTGTAAACTTGCTTCTGCGTTAGGCGAATCCATATGTCTCGCTCCTCGAATTTTTTTAATTTGTTCCTCAACATTTTTTAAGGGAATGCCTGTAGCTTGTTTCCAAGAGTTAAAAGGTTCTCCAGCATTTCTCCAGTAAGAAAGTAAAAAATGATCACTGCTAGTATAAGTATCATTCATTTGCTTGGCTATACTCTGAGCATCAGCAATGCGCATCTGTAAGGTACGGGCGGTTTGCGGAGGCTGAGGGGAGCCTGCATAGGTAGGCTGTTGCTCGATAGCACGCTGCACTTCTTCTATTAATAGCTGTGGCTTTGTATTAAGAGTCGTAAGAATAGAAGTGAAATAGCCTTGCGGATCATCTAAAAAAGCTTTAAGTAGATTATTTTCAGTAACTTCTGCATGGTTATGTTGCTGAGCAATTTTGAAGGCTTCTTCTAAGGCTTTTATGACGGCTTCTGTGAAATTTTGTGCCATTTCAACTCTCCGCTTATAAGATAGGAAGTATCAATTTACGGATAACATAAGCATTTGTCAATATGAAAAATATTTGCGTTTAAGAGTTGCTTCTCTTGATTGGCTATTTTTTTTAGCCCCTTTACATGAAAAGCGCGGGAAGGTTGTATTTATCCCTTATAATAGTTTCTTTAGCCTGTTTCAAACGCGCAAAAAGCTTACGAGAAATTATCTCTTAAGTAAGAAAAAAAATCATCTCCATCGCTCTCTTAAATAAACATCTAAAGGTACCTTTTCCATCTTGTAGAAATTAAAAATGGTATGTTTAATTACACGCCCTCGCTTTTCTTTACGTAAGTCGCAATAAAGAGAAAAACTTTAAATCTAGTGGATTAAAGTTTTTTCTTGAGTAATCAACAAGATAGACTTTTTCGATAAAAGGAAGAGACAAGATTTTTTTATTCTATAAATAGGTTGAATGTTAATAGCCAATAAACTTTTAACCTAAGGATGTTTCTTTCCTTTTGACCTGATTCAAATGCCTAAACTCATGGCATGCTTGCAATAAAGTTTTTCTTCTTCTAGTTATTAAAGGGGTTTTTTAGAAAGAGAGTTTGTACTCAAGCAATGCCTCTAGCTTTTTGTAAGTTTATTGGGTTGTAACTAGAGCAATAATTATCGGATCATTTTGAAGCTCTTGGCTAGCATACTGAACGGCTGAAGCATTTTGCTGAACAGCGATAAGCACTACCTCTCTATCATTCTGAAGTTCTGGGCTAGCGTAATCTAGCGCCAGGCCATTTTGTCGTACAGCAGCAAGAACGAATTCTTTATGATTGCGAAACGTAGGAGTATACTTAAGGACCAAACCATCTTTCTGGACAAGTTCGAGACACGCCTGATAATATACTTTCTCAAACGGGGTTGCTTCGTTAGCATACCCAAGATCCGAATCGTCTTGCTTTTCAGTGGCAAGATCTATTTTAATATCGTTTTTAAACGGTTGATGGGTAAAGGTAGAAGTGCCATCATTATAATTGATTGGCTCTACCCCCGTGTTTTTATTGTAATTTTTTCTATGAGCAAAATCATAAATTCCAATTATTATATTTCCTAAGGCAGGGAGCAACAAGATTATACAGCGCGCAAAGCTTTTTTGACTAAGATGATTATAGTAGGAGCCTTTAGGCATACAGCCTTTTTGCTTGATAGGTAAAATAACAGCTTTTTGAAAGATATAGACTAAATTAGTTACAGTACTAACAAAAGGCAAGTAGTCGCTCTTATTAACGATAAATCGGCAGCTGTTAGATAAAAAATTTGTTCGCATGGCAACCCTTTGCTTATCAATTTTTGTGGATTACATTTTAAAAATAATCCTATTTGAAATCAATGAAGCAGCTTAAGATATAAGCAGTTTAACTTACAGGAAAATTGGATAAAGATTTTATTAAGCATTTTTTATCCTATAATTCTTATCTCAGTGCGTTGCTCTTTTATCCTTTATCCTACTTTTGCCTCGGTATTTACTTTGAATAGATGGATCGTACGTTTTTTTTAAATAAATAATTTATCGGCTCTTCGAGGGTGCGCCGCAGGCGCGCAAAGAAGTTCAATATGAACTAAAACTTTGTGCTTAAGCTGTACAAATGATGGAGAAGGCCCTCCGAAGTCGGTTTTCAGGAACGGGATTTAC
>NZ_JAEMUC010000050.1:0-69919 GCF_018342455.1 Neochlamydia sp. AcF95
AATTTTTGGATTTCTACTTTTTTAGCTTACCATTAAAAGGAAATTTACATTTTTTCTTTTTAAAATTGATGCAATGATGGAGTTTTTTAGGGTAAATCAGGTTGGACTATTTATAGTGGTTTAAATTTCTTATCATTCACCTATACTTAAAAAAAGTAATCAATGGTCGGAGCAAGAGTCGAAGACTTACTTAAGTTTGCTGCTACGATCTTCTTAAAATTAGCCCAAAAGGTTTCAATAGGGTTTAAATCTGGAGAATAAGGCGGTAGAAATAAAATCTCACACTCTGCCTTTTTGATAAGCTCATGAGTGGCTTGCGATTTATGGAAGGTAGCATTATCCATAATCAGAACTTGCCCCACTTTAAGTTCGGGTATCAATATTTTTTCTAGCCAAAAGTTAAACAAAAGAGAATGACAAGTATCTGTATAACAAAAAGGAGCTAAAATTTTAGACTTGCATTTAGCTGCTATAAAGCTTTCTCTAGCAAATGAACGACCTGCTATAGCACCATAAATCTTTTCTCCTATTAGTGATCTTGCGTGTTAGCGCTGTAAGTAAGCATTTATCCCGCTTTCATCTATGTAAACTCTATTTTCTTCCGGAATGTTTTCTAGCTTTTGTCTAAACTCCTCTCGCTTATTCTCCTCTCTTTCCTTGTAGAAGGGTGTCTTTTTTTTAAAGTGATTTTCAGTCTTTTACAGGCATAAAAAACTGCAGCTATTGTCACTCCGAATGCCTCAGCTATTTCCCTAAGATAGGCATCAGGAGTTTGTTTTATATATAATTTTAGCTTTTCACTATCAATTTTACTGGGGCTCTGCCGCCTTTTTTTAGGAGCTAGACAACCTTGTTTTTCCCGCTTAATCCAGTTTGTTAAGGTGCGAACTGTTACGCCAAACACCTCACTAGCTGTGACCATGGAGCCGCCATTCTCTATATAATTCAAAGCTTTTTTTCTTAAATCGTGTGAATATACCATGCTAATCGATTATACATACATCCTAAGAAAAATAGAATTTATATACCTATATATCCTGGCTAATTGCACTTAAATTTTTAAGATTATAAGCTTTAAGAAAAACTATTTTTTTTAAGGCAAATTTTTCTTCATGGCTTTTTATGAAGGATCTGTTTTTTTAAGAGTAAGTGTTAGTATATAGGGCTGCCTATAGCCTTTTAATTAGCTTCTTACACAATCATATTTAATAAAATAGCTCCTTTTTAAGGAAAAAAAGAGCTCGGAGAAAAAGTAATTCCCTTTCTAGGCTCTAGACAAGGATTTTCTTTAAATAACATTAAAAAGCTATTATTTTAAATATTTAATTGTTCTCGCAGCCAAATAGCCATCTCAGCATTTTTTCCTACCCAGTCATCCCTTTGCTTACGTATTTTTGCTAGATGTAATTCAACTGTTTGCGGATTTAATAAAAAACCAGCCTCTAGATCCCTATTTTCTTTCCCATACACACGATCAAGTATAATTTGCCCATACAAAGGGGTAAAGTGAGAGACCTCGAAAAAACGTCTATTAGAGTTACCTATTGATAAATCTTCTTGATTAAAAGCGCAGAAGCCGGAGAAATCGTAGATAGGGTAAATAGCACTTAGCTGGCGTTTCAAATTTTCTAAAGCTTTCCAACAATTACCTTGATAAAGCGCTTCCCAATAGTAAACATGGGCTGGACTAAACACTACTTTCAAATCAATATTGTTTTCCTGACACCTCCGCACAAGCTTTCTAAACATAGCCACTTTTTTATCATCAATTTCATAATTATTGAAGATTAACCTCTTCTCTTCTTTCAAAAATTGCACAGGGTTTTCGACGATTATTGGATTAAGAAGGATGAAATCATTTTCATCAATCTTAACATAATAGCCAGCCACCTCTTCTAGCTTTTTAGGATTTACATTGTGTTTAAAAGTAGACCAACTAAATTTAATAGTTTTTCGTGACAATAAGCACTGGGCCCAGTCAGAAAAAGAGAGAGAAGCCCTTCTCAATCGATCTTCCCTATACTCTGCTACAGGTTCCAGATTGCTTGCAAATGCGAAAAAGTCTAAACAAAGAAAAACTGCTTTCAGATCAGGTTGGTTATGTAAAGCATGTTCAAAATAGCCAAAGATCTCATCAAAGCGAGCTCCTGAGAATGCAGCTTTATAAGCTTGCCCTCCAACTAATTGATTATAATAGGTCAATGGAAAACCTGCACGTACCCGTGAGGATCCTAACATGATTGCTGTGGGCTTTTTAGCTATAATCTTAGCTGCCTTATCAAACCTTTCCTGTGTACTCTCTAATTTTTTATCATTAAATCCAACAATTAGAGGAGACTTAAAGTAATCAAAAGGGTCTATTAAATAGTTAAAGGAGACAATAGAAACAAGAGCAAATAGGCTAGAAATAAAAAAAGTAATAATAAAGAGACAAGGATTTTTATCAGACATATTAAAATTGATAATAAAGAAATTCTGTGACTGCATTCAAATCTATCAGGCAAATAATAAAAAGCGCACTTAAGCCTAATCCCGCTAAAATAGGATATCTTATAAAACGTTCTTTCCACCACATGCTATTGGGAAGTAATAAGATAGCTAACAGGCAGGCTAAAATTTTTAGCAAATCATAGAGGCGTACATTGGAAAAATGAAGCCTTTCAAAAGCCACTCCATAAGCTTTCAAAAAAGCTAAGCTATATTCATATTTCTCAGGAAGGATTATTCCATTGTAGCCAAACAATCCCTTTAATATCATCCAAGCTCTAGGTAAATCAGGGGAGCGGAAGATAGCAAAAGCCACTACGACGCAAAAAAAAGTAAGCAGCTGTCCTAAAAGAGGTGATAAATTAACATTAAGCTTGCGCCATAAATGATTAATCATAAGAAAAAAACCGTGGCAGAGGCCCCATACTACAAAGGTCCAATTAGCTCCATGCCAAGCCCCACCAAGGAGCATAGTAATTAGCAGATTAGCTAATTTACGGGTTTCTCCATATCTGTTACCTCCTAAAGGTATATATAAATAATCTCTCAAAAAATTAGAGAGCGAGATATGCCACCGGCGCCAAAAATCAATCATTGAGGTGGCTTGATAAGGAGAGTTAAAATTAAGCGGCAATTGAATATTAAAGTAGAGCCCTAATCCAACAGCCATATCTGAATAGCCGGAGAAATCAAAATAAAGCTCTATAGAATAAGCTAAGGCCCCTATCCAGGCTTGTAAAAAAGGGATTAAAGTTTGATTTTGATCAAAAACCGGGGTGACATATCCATACATGGCATCAGCAATGAGGACTTTTTTGGCTAATCCTATGACGAATAAAAATGTTCCTTGGGCAAAATTGTAACTAGACCATTGATAGTTGGCAGGGTTGTCAAATTGTGTAATCATTTCTTTATGGTGTAAGACTGGACCTGCGATTAAATGAGGAAAAACTGTTACGAATAGGCTGTAAGAGCGCCACCCTCCCGGAACGGCCCTCGCTTGATAAACATCTACAAGATAGGCTATTTGAGTAAATGTAAAAAAAGAGATTCCTAGGGGTAGAATGATATCTAATAATTTTACCTCAGAAGATAAAAAATAGTTAGCACTGCTAATAAAAAAATTAAGATATTTAAAATAAAGTAAAAGAGCCAGATTGAATGCTAAGCTTAATAATAGATAAAGCTTTTTTAATTGGCTTGTAGAAGCATTATATATCTGATTGCCTGCTATATAATTAAAAAAAATAGATGCACATAATAAAGGAACAAACCGCACATCCCAGTAAGCATAAAAGATTAAAGAACTGATTAGCAAAAATAGCTGAGCACCTTTTTTGAGGTGAAAATAGCAGCAAACAAAAAATATTGCTACCACGATAGGAAGATAGATAAAGATGAAAAAATAAGAATTAAATAACATTTTCACTCATTTTTATTTTCAATAATCTCTCTAATATTCTGTCTTTTCAAGATCTTCGAAGTGAATTTTTTCATTCTCCCATAATTTCTGCACAAATCGACGATGTACCCAGGACAAAGTCTCATAGTCCTCTATATTGACTTTCTTACGAGAAATGCTCTCATGATGAACTCCTACTGCAAAGGGAGTATATAAACAGTGCAGCCCTTTTGCACGCACTTTAACTGCTAGGGCAGTATCACTAAAAGCTACAGGAAACCATATCTCATCAAATCCGTCCACTTCAAGAAAGGTCTTCTTTTTAATCATGCAGCAAGCAGCTGTAACGGCTGCTGATACTCTTAAAAAATTAGTTTTCCTAAGATGGTGAAATTTTTCAAGCCTCTCTTCATGGTGCCAAGATTTCATAAAAGCGGCTCCTGAGGCTTCAATGATCACACCTCCATGCTGCAATAAGCCATTAGGATAATTTAGACGGCAACCGACTAATCCAATTCCAGGCTGTTCGATCCACCGGCACATCTCTATTAAACCGTCGGCATCTAAGTCTACATCATTGTTAAGGAAAAGGATATTTTCTATATCTTTAGCTATTTTAGTTTCTCTAACCGCCCTATTGTTTAAACGTGAATAATTAAAGGGCTCCTCTATTCGAATAACTTCTACCCCTAACTCCTTCAATCTCTCTGCTATAGAAAAGTCTTGGCTATTATTATCAATGGCAGTCATTTTCACGCGGACATTTTTTTGCTTCATGATATGGCTGACAGCAGATAAGGTGAGACGACAATGATCTTTATAAAGCATGATTACATGCACTTCAGGAATGCTAAGAAGTTGAGGGATGGCCCTTACGCTAGATTTGGAATAGCCGGGCGTCCAATGCCAGTTTAATTTTTTACTTTTTGAATAATTTTCAAAAGATTTAAGAATATTTTTTAACGCAGGCAAAGTTGAATAATGGGTCTCTTGCTTAATTTTATTTTCTTCTCTAATTGCATAGAGAGGCAAAGGCACTTTATGAAATAAAGCCCCGGCTGCATCTAATCTTAAAGGTAAGTCAAAAGTGTATATTCCCTCACTTTCTTTAAGCAATCCTCCAATTTTTTCCCAAAGCTTTTTAGGAATAAGTAAAGTATGTCCTAAATCATCATTAAATATGTAGGGAAAACAAGGCTGTTGCGGCTTAAGTGTACGAGTCTTTGGAAGGGGCATGCAGCGACTATTGATCTGATATTCATCACAAAACAATACAGTAAAATCTTTTGCAGCCATAAAATTAAGAGTTTGCTCATAGCGATAGAGTAGATCAGGCCTCATCCAATCCCCTACCGGCAAGATAAACAAGTAATTGCCCTCAGAGAAGCTAGCTAAAGCATTCATCACATCACTTGCCAGAAGATTTTTTTCAAAATTAAATACCTTTAAGCTGACCAACTCGTTAGGAATAAAATGCTTGAGTAATTTTTCTATTTCGCTCTGCGACTCTTTGGAAATAGCTAATAAAATTTCTTTATAGGGAGCTGTTAGGTCTAAAGCTGCTTTAAGGGTTTGCTTAAGATACTTTTTGGGGCAGTGGGTCGCATCAATTAAGATAGAGTAATAAAATCTGTTATTGTCTGGAAGGAGAGCATGCAAGCCTTGCACAGTTTCTTTTAATCTATTCCATTTAATGGATTGATTATCCTCAAGCTCTATATTTTCCTCTAAATGTTTAGTGAATTTTTCTATATATAAAAAATGCTGCTTAAAATAAGAGAGTAAATAAGAAGAAAAGCATTTTTTTTGAAAACCGCGTAATAAATATCTCGCGGAGACACCTAAGTATTTAGCAGAAATCCTACCCAATCTTTTCACTTTATTCATCATACAAGCTCACAACGACCCTTTTCGTACTGGGAGGGTATTTTTAATATATCACTTACCAATAGAAACATTGAGTAAACAATACCACTTGTTAAAGAAATAAGAAAAGGATTAGTAAACCCAGAGAGAAGCCATACACCAAAAAGACCTAAAAAGGACAGCTTTAATCGATTAAAGGGCGGCGCAAATAGTTTGTAAGCTATAATGCCTACCGGCATCATCAAAATAATAAAGCCTAAGATTCCAAATTGCATCAGAAAAGCAATCCATTGAACTTCATAAGAATGGTGCAAATCACCCCCTCTTACTAACTTTTCCACATATCCTCCAAGACCTTTCCCCAATAAAGGATAAATATCGAGCTCTTCCATTAGGGCGTTAATCTGATCTACGCGCACTTGGTCAGACATCTGGTTATCATAGCTAAAAAAACGCTCATAAATAAGAATTTGTACTTTTTCTATTCCTATCCAGCTTAATCCTAAAATAGCGACTAGAATGGTTAAAATCGTCATTCTGAAAAATCCTTTAAAGCTTAAGGTAAAGGCGTATAAAATTATACTTATTCCCACCACCCCATAGAGGAAGCGTGAAAAGCTAAGAAAAATCGCAGGCAAAGTAATTAGCAGAAATAATCCCTTAAAGCTTTTACTTAATCCTAAGTTTAATCGATGACCTTGTAATACGAAAAGCAGTAAAAAAGGAGTGATAATATCTACTGAGGTTTGCAAACGGGATAAGTTACCTTGAAGCATGGCCATGCTCATATAACGAATCCCTAAAAGTTCTAATAAATGAAACATGTCTATAATTTTCAAAACATGGAGAATGACTATGGCCACTTTAATGGCTGAGTAGGCAAAATTAGAATAGATAATCGCTTTTAAAATTTTTTCTTTAGTAGTTAAATCTTCGTGCACCAGATTCAACGTCATGATGACAGTCGCAATGGTGATGGAAAAAATTTTAAATTGATCGAAGCCGCTATTTAACCATTCATTTTTTTGCCAATGACCAATAAACATCCAAATCAACAAAAAACTTAAGGAAATGCAAGCAAAACAGATGAGGCGCAGTTGATGCATTGTCAAACGCACTCTAAAAAAGCTATAAAAAATCATTAAACAAAAACACCCAAGGAATAACCCACTTTTAGGGGTCATCATTCCATGGTTACCGTCTGAGGGAAACGTTAAGCCTATGACGAGCATGGCAAAATAGGGCCATACCCAAAAAGAAAATTTTAATAAATTGGCATTTGCTAGCATACTTGCTCTCTATAAGCATTGTTTAATGTGAATAAGGTATTTTTAAGGGTGAGAAGCTGCTTTCCCCTATCACCCTAAGAAAAAATCCGCTAGGTTTCGCACCCATCCCTGCTTAAAAAATCCATGACAATAAACTGTTTTTTTTCTCTTCATCCAAGGAAGCTGAGCAAGCTTTGAGAAATCTTTTAGAACCTTTTGCTGCGAAAGGCTTAGCAACTTCTGATAACGCTGATAAAAAATTAAAGCCTGTTGAAATTTTTTTTCATCGGTCTGGCGCCATTTATGCAATTTTTTTTTCATATTATAGAAATTAAAAAATTTTTGCGCACCTAATGTATTTGTGGAATGTTGCCTGTAGTAAAGAGTAGCCTCATTAATGACCCCTATTTGGCCGAATGCCGAGGCGGTTAAAGCTAACCACCAATCATGCATAAAAGCTTCATGAGGGATGGGCCTGGCCATTTCATTCAGGAGACGATTGATCATTATCGTGCACCCAGTCACTACATTTTGAGTTAATAATCTATTTAAGCTAGAAGAATGATGGGACTTAAGATGAGTATAATGCCAAAAAGAGGGGTCCAACAGATGTAAATTTTCATCTACCACAGTGAGGTCACTATGGACTAGCAAAGGAAGTTCCCCATACTGATTTTCCATGGCTAGCATGCAAGAAAGAGATTTTTCAACTTTATTAGGCTTCCATACATCATCTTGGTCAGAAAACATGAGATAAGAAGAGGTTGAAGCTTTCATCAACTGAGAAAAATTAGCTTTCACGCCTTGACGCTTTCTACCTTGGAAAAAGGTTATCCTATCAGGAAACTTGGAAAGATAGCTTTTAATAATTAAGGGGGTATTATCTATAGAAGCATCATCTCGAATTAAAAGATGAATAGCAGGATAGGTTTGATTTAACAAAGACTCTATTTGCTCTGCTAAGTACCTTTCTCCATTATAAGTGGCCAGCAGGATATCAACCTTGCGATGGTTAGAAAAGCTAGGTTTTGATTCCATTATTCCGCCTTACCCACCATCTTTCTATTAAATTCCAAGGATGGCATTTTTGAAGCTGATAATAAAATATTTTGGCAAGATCATAAGCAAAATAATTTTTAAGAGGATTATTCATTAAATGCTCAATAATTTCTTCAAGAGGGACTACAGCTTTTTCCCAGACAAGCTGCTCCCTTAGTTCTTTAAGCTTGCTTTTTATTCTTAGCGTTTCAGCTGAATTATCTATTAGCTGGCTTATCGCTAAAACTAAAGCCTGAATATCTTGTGCAGGTACCACTTTGCCAATTTTATTTTTCAAGACGAGTTCTGCAAAGACATCACCCTCAGTAGTAATCAGGGGCAAGCCTGCCCAAATATAATCTAAGAGCCTGGTGCGAAAGGAATATTGAGTTTCCAAATGCTCAAAATGTGTGGATACCCCAATATCTGCATCCAAAAGAAAATTTTCACGTTCTTCATAAGGTATCCATTGTTCATTAAAGAAAACAAACTGATCTTTAATTTTTAAGTCTTCCGCTAGCTTAATTGCTTTATTAGCCATACTCATGATAGGAATGCTGGCATTAGGATGCCTGATGCCCATAAAAACCAGCTTTATATCGCTTCTTTGCTTAGATAGCTCCTTAACCGCACGAATAAGAGTCAAAGGATCAAACCAGTTCCAAATACCTCCTCCCCATAAGAGAAGCTTATCTGAAGCTTTAATGTTAAATTTTTCGCGAAAACCGCTGTTAGATTGAATAGCAGGGCGGGAAGGAATCCCAAAAGGGGCGATGCCTACTAGTTTATGTAACGTTTCATCTTGATCATAAATGGTAGGGGAAATTTTTCTTAAACTTAATAAAGCACCTATCCATAGATCTCTTTGCCGATGATTGGCGCAAATCACCGCATCAGCCATGCGTAGATTAAAATTAATAGTATGGATAATCGCACGATTAAGATGTTTTCTTACTTTAAGTGCTGAGGGCTTGAAAATTTCTAAATGCTCTAAGGGTTCAGGGTCGTAGGCATCATAGATAAGAGGAATTTTATGACGCTTAGCATGGAGGGCAAGGTTTGGGTCGATAGTTTGAGTGATGATAACATCTATCTTTTTAAACTGGATGGGACCTGTGCTTATCGTAAAGTTGGTAGAGACTTGATCAGTTTGATTAGGAACACGTAGCGTCACTTGATGGCTTTTAGCAAGTGCGTGCGCAAATTCCCAATAACGAATGGCCGGTCCCGCCATTGATTTTCCCAAGGTATCTAAACAATTTAAAAGTATTCTTACCATTTAACTCGTCAGGTTTCCTTGAATTTTTTGTTCATAGGCTTTTATACATCTTTCTATAGAACCGACCTCAATCTGTCGCCCATTCTCTAAATAAATTCCTTTATTACAGATTTCTAACAAAGAATGAATATTATGGCTGACAAAAATAATTGTTCTGCCACTCAATGCCAGCTCACGCATTTTTTTTATACATTTAGCTTGAAAAGGGGCATCGCCTACCGCTAATACTTCATCTAGGACCAATACCTGAGGATCTAAATAAGCGGCTATGGAAAATCCTAAGCGCGTGTACATCCCACTTGAATAGCGCTTGACGGGCGTATCTAAAAATTTTTCAATCTCTGCAAATTCCACAATTTCATCAAATTTTCGAGCAATTTCCCGTTTACTCATTCCTAATATAGCACCATTTAAAAAGACATTTTCTCTTCCTGTCAATTCAGGATGAAAGCCTGTGCCTACTTCCAGTAGGCTGGAGATCTTTCCTCGAAGAAAAATTTCACCGTCAGAAGGCATGATGATGCGTGAGAGCAACTTTAGCAAGGTAGACTTTCCTGCACCATTGCGGCCAATAATTCCAAATCGGTCACCTTCTTCTATGGCTAGTGAAATATCTCTCAAGGCCCAAAATTCTTCTGTTTGCTTTTCTTCTGCAGCTGCTGCTCGGCATTTATGGCCCCTCATTCTCTTCCAAAAACGACGTCCGTGCGTAGCCAATGTTTCTACCAGTGTCGTTTGCCCTAAGGGGGGTTGATCATGAAATATCGTATACTTTTTCGAAACATTTTTTACTTCAACGATATTTAAATTACCCATTTACAACCTATCCACAAAAGAGCGTTCCATTTTACGAAAATAAAGAAAACCGGTAATTACTAAAATAAGCGTAACAACAGCAGAAGTAGCGATGGAATAAACCAAATGAGGGTAGGTAAAGCCAAAAAGAGACCACCTGAACCCATCTATAATTCCTACCATAGGATTCAAGCAGTATAGCCAGATCCATTGGCTAGAAATCTCGCTGCTGCTATAACCTACAGGAGAAATAAACATGCCAATTTGGACAACAAAAGGAATTAAAAACCTACAATCTTTAAATTTTACTGTCAAAGCGGAAAGCCAAAGAGATCCTCCTTCACTTAATAGCAAAGCAAGCATAATAAAGATAGGTAAACCCATCAATGTGGCAAAATTTAAAGGCTGAACAATAAAACAAAAAAAGAATAACAAAATCATGCCTATGAGAAAGTCTGCAAAATGTACAGCAATTTGTGCGGTAGGTATGATGATACGAGGAAAATAAATTTTAGAGATTAGATTGGCATGATGGAGAATACTCGTTGAGCCCTCTACTAGAGCATTAGAACATAATTGCCAAGGAAGCAAACCGGCTAAGACAAAAGAAGCATAGTTGATATTTCCCGAGGAGAGATGGGCGATTTTCCCAAACACCAGCGCAAAAATTCCCATATTGATGAGAGGGCGAATGACTGCCCAAGCTATTCCAAAAAAAGCTTCCTTGTAGCGCACTAAAATATCGCGCCATGCAAAAAAATATAAAAGTTCCCGATAGTCGATTAAATCTTTAAGATATTGGGTCTGTCTTATATGAGGATTGATTCTCAATAAAAAAGGCTTCGTAGGCTTGTTCATAAATCAAAACGACAATATTAAAAGGCATAAAAAAGGTTATTTTAGACGCTTCGCTTGTTTTAATACAGTACTTTTAACAAGAGCCTCTCTGCTCTTATCTCTCGCTCTAATTCTTTAAAATCCACCGAAGGGCTCTTTGATATCCTGGGATGGTGGGTGGCCTGAAATGGTAACCTGCTAAGCTTCTTCCAGATTAAGAAGTAGTTTTATAAGCAACGCTATTTGCACAAGGTGCTTTAAAAATTTTTATCCTCGCCATTTTTTAGCAAGGATAGAAAATTCTTCTACTGAAAAACTAGACCTATTTATTATCTGAATCTCAATTGAGTTCTCAGTACTTGTACCTTCTCCAAGTTTTTAAATAATTCAAAACATTTTCAAAAACAGGAAAAAAGTCTTCAAGTGACTGATCATGAAAATCTCTAGAATTTTCAGAAACAATGCATATATTTTTCTTCTCAAATTTTCTTCGAGTGATTTTTTCCACCTTTCCTGAGAGGTTGACACGGATCGAAGCAAATTCACTGTTTTTTTGGTAATGGTCTTCTATTTTTTTTAAAAGAGACTTAACAAAATGATTAATAAGAATCTCTTTTTCTTTAGGGGAAAAAGTTAAATTAATATCATAGCCGCACTCGCGCGCCGTAGCTTGAAGCGCTTTTTTTTCAAAAGCAGGTTTAATAAAGTCTTGTTTTATTTCTTCCAGGATTGAATTCATAGTTTATCTTTATTTTATAGACCAAAGATTGATTATATATAAATAGGATTATACATCCATATTAAATTATCTACCTATCAAATAGTTTTTTTCCACCAAATTTTCTATCGGATAAATATAGGCAGGGAAAACAAAAAGGTAGGAAATAGAAGGATTATTATCTTAATAAGCTATCGGCTTAAGTTTTATTCAATAAATTTTATACTTATAAAATCTCTACATTCAGGCGATAAATTTTTTTTGGGGGGGGGGGCGCAAATTAATCTTATTTTTCTAAGAACTTTTTATAATCAAATAAACTCCATTTATTAATTATTGTTTTATATAAAAGATTTATTGTTTTAAATTATTTATATTATTATAATAATATTAACTTTAACTTCACAAAAGAGTTTAATATGAATTCTACCAATGTTGTTTCCTATACAATGGCAGGCATAGCAGGCGTATTATTGTTTTATCCCATTACTCCTACTCTGTATTCTTGTGGAAGGCAAATTTTTAGACGGACAGGGTGTAGCCTCTGGAGTGGAGTGCCAGATTGTGTAAAAGATAAAATTTGGAAGCCCCTTAATGCAGGCATGAATGAGAGTATTGTTGTTTTTGAGAACATAAGCGTTAAAACTATAGATTACGCGTGCCAGCGTTCAAGCTTAAAAACTAAATTCTTTAGCACTGACAAAGGAAAGGAGCTGGTAGGTTGTGTGTTAGTTGCTCCTATTATCGAAGAATTGGTTTTTAGGTGCATGCCTCATCTTATCATACAAGTCGGACTTCCTCACTTCAATCGGTTTTTAGATAAAAAATTTAATGTTATGTTGGATACCCCCCTAACAGAGTTAGTGGGTGTATGTTTTTCCACCTATGCATTTACAATGGCTCACAATGATGCTCAGCTTGCAGCACAATTGAGATTATTAGCAGTGGGAGCGACATGTGGGCTTGTACAATGGAAATGGGGCTTAGGGCCTGCCATCTTTACCCACGCGGTTTATAATGGGTGTACTTATATTTTCAGGCAGCGCAATTAAATAGCTGATACTAAAATCCTAGTTTATTAATCTCCTTGTAAGCAAGGTGGCGAAAAGTATTTTTTCCTTAATTCAACCTTGGCATCTCTATAAAAATTTTCCTCTGTAAGATAGAAGATATCGATGATTTCAAAAAAAGCTTAGCCGAAAACTCAGAGCAAGGGGATGTAATTACTGGAACAGGAGGAATAAGGAAAGCTCACTTGAAATCAACTCCTAAAGGAAAAAAGGGTGGATTTAGAGTAGGCTATTTAAATATAGAAGATCGAGTGATTCTTTTCTCATTGTTCATTTATTCAAAAAATGAGCAAGAAAATTTATCTCAAGAAGAGAAAGTGGAGTTAAAACAAATAGCTAAAGCAATCAAAAAAAGAATAAAAATGAGTAAGTTATTTAAAGGGCTTGAAGAAGTTCTAGCACTCATACTAAGAAAGGTTACGCTTAAAGTCGGGGCTTATCGAAATCCCTGAGCCTCCAAATAAATATAAAACTATCGATATTAAGAGAATCAGAGAGAAAAATCCTTATTCCCAAGGAATTTTTGCAAAAGCCTTAAATGTAAACGTAAAGACAGTTCAATCTTGGGAATCTAGAACCCATGTTCCAAGCCCTGCAGCGCTGCGACTTTTAGAAACTGTAGACAAAGGTTTTTATGCTCCTCAAATTTTTAAGCCTCTATACTTGTAATAGTTTCATGGTCGTTTTTCCCATTAAAAGCCGAGCCTGCTTTCCAGAATGCCTAGATTAACCAAGTAGGTTTTTGAAAATCCTCGGTTTCCTCCAACATTGAGATGTTCGGGTAGACTATATTAATTAGCGAAAATTTTTCTATTACTTAAATTGGCTCTATGGTTATCTAAATTTTATTTTTCTGAGGATACTATGATCAAGCGGCATGACATCCCTCCATGATTTAAGAAAAAAAGCTTTAAATTATATAGAGAATGGCGGCTCAATGGCTACAGCTCGTGAGGTGTTTGGCGTAACAGCTCGCCCATTAACAAACTGGATTAATAGGAGAAAAAAATTTATAGTGCTATAGAGCAGGTCGCCCTCTTGCTAAAGAAAGCTCTATAGCAGCTAAATCCAAGTCTCAAATTTTAGCTACTTTTTGTTATACAGGTACTTGTAATTCCCTTTCATTTCACTTTTGGCTAGGAAAATATTGATGCCAGAGCTTAAAGCAGGTCAGCTTGTAATTAATGAATACTTGCCCACATTTTCTCTAAGCCTTCTTTTAACTCTATTTTTGGATGCCAGTTAAGAGTTTGACTAATTAGCTTTGGAGATAAAACGCTAAAAGTAGGCTCACAGCTATTATTGCACAAGTTAACCTTAATTTTTCTTTTAGAGATTGCTTCTATAGTGTCTAAAACTTCTTTTAAAGAAGTTCCTTGGCCGGAGCCCACATTAAAGACTTGCATCAAAGCTTTTTCAGGAGGATTTTTAATGATTAAATGAAAAGCGTGAGAAAGATCATCTAGATGAATGTAATCTCTTATGCTATAAAGAGAATCAATAATATTTAAAGTGGAATTATCTATTAATTTGGAAAAAATGACCCCAATGAGCCCATTTGTACGCGTAGAAGGAAGAAGAGCACCATAAGGGTTACTTATCCGCAATACAGTCCCCCGAATTCCATACTTTCTGCAAAATAAAGCTAAATAATTTTCTACCGCTAGTTTATTAATACTATAGCTACTCCAAGGATAGGGAGGATCTGACTCCTGATGAGAAACTAAAGAGCTCTTTTGATACATATTTCCTCCACTACTTGCAAAAATAATATGACCCTGGGGATTAGCTTGGGCATAGGCTTCAAAAAGGGTAAGAGAAGATAAAAGATTATGAGAAATATCAGAAAAAATATCTTTATCAGAGGTCCATGGATTGTTTACCCAAGCTAAATGGATCAAAACGTCGGCCTGTTGGACAAAATTATTGATATCTACAGGATTGTTTAGATTTCCTATAAACTGCTGCGGGGAAGGGATGGTAGAAATAGATTGACGAACAAAGCGTTTATGAGGGAGAGGAAGAAACTTGCAGAGATAATTTCCTATAAAACCTGTACTGCCCGTAATTGCAATCATAGGCGCTCATTTAAAATAATTGATTTTATAGGTCGTTCATTAAAGATTTATCTTTTAACGATAGTTCTTCTTTAATTTTCGAGATAGTCATTTCTAATGAAAATTTCTCATTAAAGGTTCTGTGGGCATTGAGCGCTAATTGACGTGTTCGCAAAGGATGATTAATAGCTTCCACTAAAGCCTTTTCTAAAGCTTGGGCACTAAAAGAGCGACATAAGTAGCCGGAATAATTATGTACAATAGCTTCCGAACATCCATTCACATCGGTAGAAATAATAGGAACACCTAAAGACATAGCCTGTAAAAGAGATAAGGGCAAACACTCTACCGCAGAAGATTGAACAAATAGGTCTGCTTTCTTGTAAAAGGAATCCAATTGGTGGATCTCGATACAAGAGATAAGATGAATGCGTTCTTGTAGATTAGCGCTAAGAATCTTTAAAATGATGTCTTGATTATAGCTATCTAAAGAGGAGGGTAAGCCTACTAGGGTCAGAATCACATCCTGGGGTATTAACTCTTTTTTTATACAGGCAATAAAGGCATCGACAAGTAAATGAAAACCCTTCCTAGGAGTGCTAAAGCCTATAGAAAGAAGATTTTTGATAGGTTTATGAGAAGCTAAAGATACACTGCTCTCTTTCACCCCACTCCAATATAACACTTTTCCTGAAACATCTAAAATACTGTTCCAAATATTTTTCGTGCTTTCCGATCCAAACCAAAAATTGAATCTTTTTTTATGATTAACCCTCTTTAATAAGTGAAAAGCTAGGTTGGTTTTAAGATAAATAGTAGGAGAAAAAGATTCATGGATATACCAATGAATCTTTTTAAAAGGAGCAAACAGTAAAAGGGGTAACACAAGAACAGAGCTGGCTGCACTGTTAACAATAACAGTGGAGGAAGCCCTTAGGTTTAAATAAAGAGTGACCCAAATGAGTGCCCCCAGACGCTTCCATTTTCCGATAGGTTCATCCCACTTTAAGCAGCCTGCAGGAGCTATATAAAGAGGAATATTTAATTTTTTATATTCATTTTTCAAAGAACCTTCATGCATGGAGATGACAGAAACTTTGTAGCCTTGGCCTTTAAGAGAGGTAGCAAGATCTAAAACTAACTTAGATCCCCCTCCCCCCGGCGCTAAATCATGGGTAATAAGGGTAAACTTTTCAGATTTTCCAACATAATGAGAAGAATTGCTTTTAAAATCTACCGACGGGCTATCAGAGCTGGCGATTTTAGGAGTATAAATAAACTGAGCCAAAATGCTTCCCAAATTTATCGCATTTTTGGCTTTGAGAAATGCTTTAGATCCATTATAAGGCGAAGGAGCATTTTTATTTAAAGGAGCGACACGGCTTACACCCACAAAATAATTGAGATAAAGCTCTTCGCGCTCTTTATGGCTAAGCTCGATCTCCTCCTGGGATACTTTCTCCTCTATATAACGGTAATAATAAAGATTTTCATTTAAAAAGCTGATCTCATAATTTATAAGAGAGCGAACAATATAATCCAAACTGCCTTGATATTTATAATCTCTATAAGCACCTAAGCGTGTGTGAAGTTCACGTGAAAAAAACATATTGCCATAGGTCATGGCAAGATTAAAAGTCATAAAAGCTTCTTCAATATGTTCAAGGTGGATAATTTCAAACATTTTTTCTTCGTAAATTCTTTTTTGAGAAGCATCAAAGCAATGTCGCCGGCTATCTTGATCTACTAGATCTACGCGCGTAAAGATAAAATGCGTTTGAGAAGCGATAGCTTTGTCTACCAGCCTTTCTATCCTATTAGGCGCAAAATAGTCTTGAGGAGAGAGAAAAGTTAAATAATCTCCTTGAGCAATTCCTAAACCTCTGTTGATAGCTTCAGCAAGAGTTTGAAAATTTTCTTGAAGGTAAATGCATTTATATTTTGTAGATTTTATAAAATCTTGAATGATAAAAGAGGAAGGAAGAGTAAAATGGGTGTCTAGAAGAATAACCTCCAGAGAAGCATACGTCTGTTCAGCTACAGAGTTTAAGGCAGCCTCTAAGTAGTCGCAATGGCTGCAAATAGGCATAATTAAAGACACCAAAGGAGCTTTCATAGAGTCAATTTATTTAAACTTTACAATGTATTCATCCCGGACAAGCATCTGTTTTATCAGCTTGCCATGTTCGTGTCAACGGGTGACGCTATTTTCTCCTTCTCCTGTTGCGAATAATTTTTTAAAGCCTTCCCTTATTTGGATCCTCTTTAGTTATAACCCATATTCATCCCATTTTTTTATAAGCCTTTGGATATGAATAATTTATAAATTTTAAATTTAAAAATTAACTTTTATAATTCCTTAGCAATCAGTAACTTAAATTTCAAGTGAGGCATGAGGATTATAATTATTAAAATTTTTAATTAAGTCATCATGCTCTAGATTATATCCTTTTTCTATCTCCAACACAGATTCTATAGGCTGGCCCCACTTTAGCCGACGAGCAAGCTTAGTGTTGATTAAAAAGCTTTTATCTCGACACCAATAATGATTAATTCTAAAAATGTTAACACTGTTTTTTGCTGTAAAAGCTCCATGAACAAGCTCTTTGTTTTCATTCACAGCAAATTTATTGGCAGAGTAGATAAAACTATGAGGATCCATGATATCTACCACATAGGCAGGCTTAACAATAGATTTAACATGCAAATCACCATCTACCGCTCCTCTAAAAGTCAATAGATCGGTCAATTTTTGCCCTTCTGGAATATAATCTACGTTACTTGTTCCATACATTACCCAATTGACTACCACACCTGCAAATTCTTCATAATTTTTTAAAGCTTTTCTCAAATTTTTGTAAGGCAGTGTAAAAAGGAATTCATCGGTATCAATGATGGCACACCATTTAGATTCCTTGGTGATTTTTTTCAAGCAATGCATGTAAGCTTGAGTTTGAATGCTATTCCATTCGATAACGTTTTGGCTACCATAATTCCATTCTATTACCTCAACAAAGCCTTCCTTTTCATATTTATCTAGATAAGTTTTCCATACCTTGATAGGTCCATTATTGTATAAATAAAAATGTTGGATACCTTGATGCTTATGAAATTCGATCCATTCAGGCATATAAGGAAGATCATCTTCCATAAAAATTGCACAACTGGATAATTCATATTTGTAGCCGGCATTTAAAGTCTGTAAGATGAAGAACAACCCACAGAGAATTAAAAAACGCTTCATAAGTTTCTGATTTCCTCGCCTTTTCTTACTACTACTGTAAATCCATTGCCTACTTTATCATCGATGTCTTGGACAGCTACTACCTCCCAGCCATAATGCTTGCATATGTCTAGCATATCTTGAGTTATCCAAACTGACCAATGATGATGATCATCATTTTCAGGAGCAGTTAAATGTTCATGACGATAGATAATTTCCTCTAAGGAAGTGCGCGGTCTATTTTTATCGAAGGTCCGCTCTTTATGAGGAATAATCATATAGATATATCCTCCTGGCTTTACCACGCGCAGCCATTCCTTGATAGCTTTTATAGGATCAAAAAAATGCTCAATAACATGAGAATTGATCACAAAGTCAAACACATTATCCTTAAAAGGAAGATTATCTCCACTAGCCACTATATCGACTTTCAAAGCATGCCCTGCTGCCTTTTCCTCTGCTCTTTTGAAGGGTGTAGAAAGCTCATCACTATAATCGACATTAAGAGTTTTCAATCCGAAAGGATTATGGGCAGAACCTCCAATTTCAATCCCTCTTAGTCCATCTAGTAATTTGTGAGCTAAAGCGCTTTCTTGGAAAGCATTTCTTCTATGAAAGATATGATTGAATCCACCAGCTCTTACAATTTCTTTAGAAGGAAGCACAAGTAAAGATCGAACAGTATTAGATCTAAAGCCTATGAATAAGGTAACCCAACAGACAGCCACTAAAAATACTATCCATTTCACATGCTGCATAATTATTTCCTTTATGAGTACAAGTTATAAGGGTTAAAGCACTTTATATTTTCTATAAAAAACTTGTCTACTGAATTTCTTAAGTTTAAAAACCCTAATTTCTTGGCAGGATAAAAAAATCTATAGATATCTAAGAGAGGGGTGTTTTTGATTTGCTGGAAAGTTGTGCTTACTTATATTTTCAAGTTTTAACTTTTGTCAGCTATAAGCATTTGGCTAGCTTCTAACCATCGAGGATTTTACCTTCTTTAGTTGTACCTCATAAAAACACAAAAAGAAGGCTGCTTAAACCGAAGAGCTGTACTCCTACTTGGTATCCTATCGCTTTAAGCATTATTAGGTAACGTAAAAGCAAGCCTTAGAACATCTCTGGCAGGGAATATAGCAAGCTATAAAAAATTGACTATGAAAAGTTTTAAGATGCTTGGCATATTAAAGATTAAATATCTAATCCTTTAGAGTAATGACTAGTAAAAGAGTGACAATCGCTCTATTAAAAAAGTCGTTTGAAGGATTTTTTATGACTTTTACATTTTATAACTTCGATTGTTTGTAATAAGCCCACCTGCCAGGATATTTTAATAAAATCAAGAAAAGTATAATCATTCAGCAATTCCCTCTTTCATCTTAGGGGAAGCCTCTTTTCCTCATGCTAGCTTTTCACAATTTTATCGGCTAACTTGCTACCTTAAAAAAGAAATTAAGTTTAGATATATAGTTGAAAAGAAAAGAATTTATCTAAAAAAAATATAGCGCTATTTCCTTGACGAAATAAAGAAAGCTCATTTAAAAGTCTAAGTTTGTTTTTCTAATAAAACTATTTGTGATTTACCCCTCTCTTTTAAGGAATAAAATTATCCAAATTTCCTCCCCTATAGACTATGATTGTTCCCGCCCATCATTCACTGCAATGCTTCTTTAAATCAGGTGAGCAGCGAGATGGCAAGAATTGAAAGGGAAGTCTATCACTTAAGAGGACTCATAGGAGCTTTTGATGAGACGATGCAGGAAAGTGCTGCTCTGACAACGGTTGTGATGGATGCCTATTTACAAGAGCTAAAGAGATTAGAGCCCAACTCCTTTTAAATTTTTCTACCTAAGTATTAATAGTAGTTATAAAGCAATCAAAAATTTAGAGAATTTATATGCAAGCAATTCCCAGCTTAGGCCTGGCGCCTCATATTTTTTATCAAGCGCCCCCACTAAAAACAGAAGGTAGTGTGAGCGTGTTATCTGCTTCTCCAGCTATCGAGGAAGGCAAAGACTGTCATTCTTCATCTCCTTTTAATACCTCTATATTCTCAACCAAAGGCACGCCTGAGGAAAAGCTTTTAATGCAGCGCCTGACAGCCTATTTAGGTAGAGAAAAAGATTTGTTAGGAGAAACTCTAGCTTACCTTCAAGCTGAAAGTTCTCTTTATACTTCCGAGGAAAAAAGTAAACTAGCTAAGCTTTTGCCTACTCTGAAGCTACCTTGGTTTATAGTCACAGAAGAGCAAAGAAAGGAAATAGTAGCACAAGGGATAAGCGTAGCTTCATATCCACGTTTACAACCTTTTCATAAAGTCTTAGCTGCTATTGTAGATACTATAGCCTCAATTACAACCTCCTCCTGTAAAGATAAGCTAAAAATCTTAGAGACCTATTATACTAACTTTATAACTCAGCTCCTTGAGGCTTCTAGCTTAAAAGAGCGAGAAGCTTTGCTAGCCTTGAAAGCCCAAGTCTGTGGGGATTCCGTGGGTTTTCTTCTCCTTGATATAAACAAAGCGCGCGCTATGCTTTCTATCGATGAGTTAGGCCTGCCTTACCGCACCAATACCCATGGCAGGCATGCTGTCGCTTCTTTAGAAGGCTTACACTGTAAAGCTAATCCTACTGCTGCTGTGGTCTCTGATTATCTAAACCCTGCTTGGGAATATGCGGCTACTTCTTTAACTCAAGCTTTTTCTCCCACCTCTTTAATTGCCGCCCCTACCTCTTTCCTTAAAATCTCCAACGTCTTAACCTTCAACTGGCAAGCCTCTTTGGATCAGGAGGCCAAAAAAGCTTTTAAACAGCAATTATGGCAGGGCAAAACCTCTCAGCAAATCTTCAAAGATCAGCCTGAGCTTAAAGAAAAGTTATGTAAGGTTGCTTATCTGGAAGCCCGTACAGTACAGGTAGGCTATACCATTGGGCATGCTAATGAAAGTACACGCCCTCAAGCTATTTTGTTAGCTGACCTTATTAGCGTTTTAGAAATGTTTGATTTATTGTGTGATGAACGCTTACTGACGGCAGAAGAGGTTATTGAAAGCTGGCCCTTTCTTTTAAAAGAAGTGCATAAGTCTTATCCTTCTAATCCTCACGAGCTTTTCCGCGCGTATAAAAACTGGATGGAGCAGCTGCCTGAAGAGCAGCTTTTAAGCGAATTTTCTTCTAAGGGAGAGTTTAGCCTAAAATCTGAAGAGCAAGGCTTACGTGCTTTTCATGAAGATTATTTGAAAAGTAAAGAAGAAAATAACTTTTGGCAGCTTTTAGCCCTGTTAAAGTTACATCCTAAGCTAGCTTCAAAAGCTTCTTTAGCCTCTTTAATTGATCTACCCTTAGCTTTGCGCTGGATCACTAAGCTTTTTCCAGGAAAGTCTATAGGAGAGCTTTTTTGCCTTATCCCTCCTTTACTAAGAAAAATTGATAAAGAAGCGTTTAGCAGTCTAGTCATCGCTAGCCTTCTTATTCTCCCTAATGATGGTAAGGCCGATAACTACATTATAGAGCTTATTTGGAAAGATCAAGAGATAGAAAGCTTAAGGCTGGCCTGCATTGATAATGACCGCGCTTTTGAGCCTGCTATTATTCCAGCAAAACAAGGACATGGCATTCATTTAAAATGCCTGCCTTTATTGCTTAAAGGATGCATGAGCCAACCGATCGCTAATTCAGTTAAAGAATTCATTTTGAATTTAAACCCCCGTGATTTTCTGCTACAATGGATCCAACAATTAGACCAAAGAAACCAGCAGTACCAAAGGCTTATTCATCAAAAAAATTTAACTCAAGAAGACTTTCTAGATGAAGCAGCCGATCAAAAGCTAGATATTCCCCTTTCACTGCCTAAAGGATTATTGTCTACGTTTTTTACAAAATTGCAACTCCTACAGGATAAGCTTAAACAAGATCATGTGAATCACTATGACCTTTTTCAAGCTTTAGAGCCAACTGCTTTTGCCTGCTATCAAGTATTAATGCAAAGACATGCTAATCCTTTAGATGCGCTGCTAGCCCTACATCGTCAACGCACAAGCGTAGAAGCTCTTTTAGAGCCTATCACTTTAACTGCAACGGATGCTCTCCCCTTTTTGGTGCCATTAGAAGAAGAAGCTAGCAACTTTCTAGCAGCCCTTAACTGGTCAGCCCCTATTCCTACCTTGCTTGATCCCCTGAAGATAGTCAGTGCTCTCTCCTTCTGCCCTTCTCTTCCTCTTTCTTTGATGCAAAAGCAGAATTTTTTGCTAATTGCTATTCAACTAGGCAAAGCCTCATTAGTTAAGTTGGCCCTGCAATTAGGAGCTAAAGCTAACTATGCCGATGAAGCTGGACAAACAGCTTTGCATAAACTGATGCGCATCTATGATTCACCTCACTTAGATGAAAAGCAAGTATTTTCCATTGCTGATCTTTTGCTAGCCCAGGAAGATACTGACCCTAATGCTGTCGATGATCAGCATTCTCCCCCTCTTTTTCCCCTCATTAATCGTGCTATCCATGCCCCCACCCGCTTTTCTTTTTTATTAGCCAAGCTGGTTAGCAAGGGAGCAAATTTAGAATACCCTGATCACTTTCATCAAGGAAGGACGCCCTTAGAAAAAGCCATTGCCGATAACAACTTATTGGTATTTATCGAGCTAGCTAAAAAAGGAGCAGGCGTTAAAACGCATCCGGCTAGAATTTTAGAATTTGCCAAAATGCATGCGCAAAACTCTGAGCTTGGAAAGGCTTTGCATCTTTTAGAAGCTCAATTGCCAGCCTTTGCTTACCTGCGCTCTCTTGCACTATTTACCCTACCACGTACTGGCCAAGGCTTTGAATGGGAAGGAGTAGACTCAGGCCGAGCCAAATTACACCCCCTAGTCATGCAACAGCTCCCATTAAATGCAGCCTTAGATTTTATTAAGCTTCCTCGCACCCATGGACGCAGTGCAGTCGTAGCAGTAAGTTATCTACATCGCAAATTGCATTTTAAACCTCACCCTGAGATGGCAGGTAGGGAATATGCAGTAGGAAGTCTACACCGTGTTCTCATTGGACATGGCACGCCGGAAACCGAACTATTTAAATGCTATAATGCCCGTCGTAACGCTTACCCTCTATTGGTTTCGGAAACAAGTGAAGGACAAAACTTAGATGACGCCTTAAAAGCAGGCAATACGTTAGCTAATTTAGACTTACATCGTGTGCATAATATGATGCTCCTAGCTATGCTAGTTAACCCAGAAGATGGCAAGCCTGACAACTACATATTGCAATCTTTTATCAATCATCAAGGTGAGCAAAAAGAACAGCTAGTTTGTGTCGATAATGATCACGCTTTGATTCCTTCTTTTTCAACAGAAGGAAAGTTGCAAGTCAAATGCATCCTATTTTGCTTAAACCAAATGCAAGAAGCTCTTCATCCTAAAACGAGAGAACGCTTTTTGCAAATTGATCCATTAGAAATATTACGCACTTGGTTAGCAAACTTGGACATCCAACAGCAGCGCTATACTAAACTCTTTACCGAAGAAGAGCGCGAATTTGCCTATGCTTACCATAAGCAAAACCCTGTAATTTCTATTCTCTTGCCACCTAGGACGGTAGCCAAAATTTATCAAAAGCTTGCCCGCCTGCAAAGGGCTTTAAATAATAATCTTGATTTGACTCCTTTAGAGCTTTTAATCCGCTTAGACCCTCCTTTAGGAAAATATTACGAGCATCTTTTACAAGATACCAGCGTCCCCATCTATAGCCGTTTTTTAAAAGGGCCCGGGCAATTTTACGAAAAAAGCCTGTATGGCTTAGTAACCTCAAGTACCAGTCACTCGCTTTTAAAATCCAGTAATATGCCTACTAAAGATCTCGTTAAGCATGAAGAACGCTATATCCCTAAAGAAGCATTAAAAGAGCTGCAGACTTTAATGAGTCAAAGCCATCCTAGCTATCTCCGTGCCGTTGCTGCATCCATACAAAAAGGAAATATTGCACCTTTTCACGAGCTTTTGACTGACGACTTGCGTGAAAATGCCCTTGCCTTTATAGATATTTCTCAGCAAAAGCAAGAACTTGCTCTACTAAAAGCCATGGCCTCCTGCTCTTTTGAAACTTTATCCTTAAATCACTGCCAATCTTTAACGGAGGCCCTATTAAAACACCTAATCGTAGCTTCTGCTGCCCTTAATAAGCTAGATGCTAGCCATTGCTCCTCTTTAAAGTCTTTTTCTTTCCCCGAATTATCTTGTTTAACTCATCTTAACCTCTCTAGCTGCCCTCATTTTTATAAGCTTAGCTTAAAAGCCCCTAAGCTACGTTTTCTTATTTTAAAAAATAATCAAGCTTTGACCTCGCTACAGTTAGACGCCCCTCTTTTGGAGGAACTTGAGCTAGAAGGATGCTTACGCCTTTCGGCAAAGCAAATTCAAGCTTTAGTTAAAAGCTGTCCCAATCTCAAGCGGATAACTTTGGCTGGCTGTGATCTTTCTTCTTTGCCTTATGCTGAGCTTATCTTCCAGCAGCCTTTACTTATTCGCTATAACTTAGAAAATTTCTCTTCTCAAGTCATGGAGCAGCTTCAAGGCCTACTTAATAATTCTCTTAATAAATGGTGTTCTAAAAGACAAAGACTACTATACGAGGAGCTTAAGGCTTTACTAGATGGGCTTAAAATAAATAAATCCCTAGGGCACCTAAGTCTTAAAGGAGGGGCAATAGATAATGAAGGCAGTATCGCTTTAGCTAAAGCCTTAAAAGCTAATACTTCGCTTACTAAACTACGCCTTTCAGGCGATCAGATAAGGAAGGAAGGTGCTAGCGCTTTAGGGAAAGTCCTCAAAACAAATACATCGCTCACTGTATTAAACCTTAAGGGTAATGAGCTAGGATTTGAAGGGGTTAGTGCTTTAGCTAAAGCCCTTGAAACCAATCATTCGCTTACGACACTAGATCTTTACCATGATGAGATAGCCTATGAAGTTGCTAGCCCTTTAGCTAGAGCCGAAGCCGATAGGGCTTTAGCTAAAGCCGAAGGCGCTAGCGCTTTAGCTAAAGCCCTGGAAACCAATACTTCGCTTACTACACTTAATCTTTACAACCATGAGATAGGCAATGAAGGCGCTAGCGCTTTAGCTAAAGCCCTTGAAACGAATACCTCGCTCACTCAGTTAAACCTTAGATCTAATAGGATAGGCTATGATGGCTTTAGCGCTTTAGCTAAAGCCCTTGAAACGAATACCTCGCTCACTGAACTAAATCTAGGCGGGAAGAATTTCATAAATTATGAAGCTATTAGGGCTTTAGCTAAAGCCTTAGAAACCAATACTTCGCTTACTTCTCTGGGCATATCTTTGAATATTGAGAGCAAAAGCCCTCATATAACTTTTATCCTTGAATCATTAAAAAAAAATCAAACGCAACGACAACTATTGGAAGAGCAAAAATCTCAAGCAGCTTCTTTGGCAAAAAAATTGAATTCTAGCCACGAGAAGAAAGCTCTTAAGCCCGAGGTAAATTATTTACCTCAAGCTAATCATACTCTTTCTATAGAGAATTTCCTACCAGATGAAAAAAGGGTTTTGACTCCTCTTTCTGCTGATTCTATTATCCTGCTTGCTTCGCAGCTATGGAATGTGCTCAACAGCTATTTTGCATCAAACGACTTTCAAGAAGCAGATGAGGAAATCAAGCGAACGACAGCTCATTTTCAAATTCAGTTATTAGATCTTCAGCATTGCGATTATTCTCTATTTAGCCAACAAAAGCTTCAGCAAGCTCAAAGTTATTTGATCAATATTTCCTCTTACCTAGCTCATAAAAAGATAATTTCACCCGCTTATTTGCTTACGGGAGAAGAAGAAAATGAGGAAAGAGAAGCCTCATTCTAATCGAGACAAAGTCCATTTAACAAAAACACCTTTTTTGTACCTTAAATAAGCTGTTTAAAACCTTTAAGCAATAGAAGCAACGAAATCATCAGCTAAAAAAGACTTAAAAAAGATAATTTTAGAAGTATATTGATAATTTTTATAACCTCAAAGTAAGGAAAAACTTCTTGAATTAATCAAGTTGATTATAACTTTTTAAGCTTAGCATATTTAGCGACAATGCTTCTTTCGCGATTATCTTTAGAAAAAAAGATTTTGTAGGTAAGCCCTAGAGAACTTTGATAAACCTCACGGATGATCCCTATCCCAAACTCTTGATGAAAGATAGCAGCTCCTACTTCATAGTGATCAAACGGCTGATCCGCGCCTTCATTTATGCTTGGTTCGCGCTTTTCTTCCGGATAGTCTTTAGGTCTAAAAGTTGGAAGTGGCGATTGATGAATACGTTCTAAGTATTCTCTGGGCACCTCACGCATAAAACGACTAGGGAGCTGGTGCCGGGCCATGCCCCACATATATCTATATTGGGAGTGTGTTAAATATAAACATTCTTTGGCACGCGTCATTCCTACATAAAAAAGACGTCGTTCTTCTTCTAAAGCCTCAAGCTTATCTTTAGAATTAACATGGGGAAATAAATCCTCTTCTATTCCCACTAAAAAAACGACTTTAAATTCCAATCCTTTTCCATTGTGAATGGTCATTAAGCTGACGCGATCTTTCTTGGTATCGGCCTCGTCTAGGCTAGACTTTAAGGTAAGCTCTTCTAAGAAAGCCCTTAAAGTCGCATCGACAGCGGTTTGTTCCCATTCAATTGCTTTGGTAATCAAAGCATCTAAATTCCCTTTACGATCTTCGAAGGACTCAGGATCCTCAGCTAAATATTGAAGATAGTCGGTCTCATCTATGGCAGCCCGCACTAATTCTTGTAAGGAAGCTGATTTAGCCACTTGGCGCAAGTGATGGATAATCCCTAAATATTGCTTTAAAGCTTCTTTTTGCTTAGCAGCTAACTTAATAGGATGCTGTAAAACTTTATCTTCAGCAATGGCTTCGCAATAAGCTAAAATTGATAATTGCTCTTTCGAGGCTGCCAGGCGAATTTTTTCTAAAGTAGCTGCTCCTATTCCTCGGCGAGGTATATTGAGGCTCCTTAAAAAGGAGATGTAATCGGTCCCTGAATAAACCATACGCAGGAAAGATAAAATATCTTTAATTTCGCGTCTTTGATAAAAAGATAGCCCCCCTACAATTACGTAAGGGATCTGGCGATATAGAAAATAATCTTCAAAAGCCCGTGATTGATTATTGGTGCGATAAAACACTACTATTTCATTATAGGGAATGCCTTGCTCACGATGCTGGCGAATTTTATCGGCTACAAAATCCGCTTCATCACGCTCAGTATCGCTAGCATAAAACTTTATTTTTTCTCCTTTACCTAAATCACTCCACAGCTGTTTTTCATAGCGATTGGCGTTATGAGCAATTACAGCATTCGCCGCTTCTAAAATATTGCTATGACTACGATAGTTTTGTTGTAGGCGAAAGATCTGAGCGCCAGGATAATCTTTTTCAAAATTTAAAATATTATTAATATTGGCTCCCCGCCAGGAATAGATAGATTGATCCGGGTCCCCTACTACAAATAAATTACCATGCTTTTGCACTAAATAATTTAAAATTTTATATTGAGCTTCATTGGTATCTTGATACTCATCAATAGATAAAAATGTCCATCGCTCCTGGTACTGTTCACGCTTATCAGGATGTTCTTGAAAAAGCCTTACTACCAAAAAAAGAAGATCATCAAAATCTACGGCGTTGTAATGTTTTAACTTAGTTTGATAGAGAGAATAAACACGAGCAAGATATTCCTCGGCCGGTGAAGACATATAACTGACTTTAATATCTTCAGGCTTTTGCAAAGCATTTTTAGCTTTTGAAATCATTCCTCGAAAGATCTTAGTATCCATCTTTTTATCTTTGATTTCCAATTCTGCTAAACAGGCTTGAAGCACTTTATGGATGTCTTCTTCATCATAAATGGTAAAATCACGCTCATATCCTAAAGCTTGGATAGATTCACGTAAAATTCTGGCTCCTAAGCTATGAAAAGTACATAGAAGAGGAGCTTGCCTTCCTACTAAGATGCGAATACGCTCGCGCATTTCTTCAGCAGCTTTATTAGTAAAAGTTAAACCTAGGATTTGAGAAGTGGGGACTCCCATTTCAATTAAAGACGCTATACGCGAAGTAACAACCCGTGTTTTTCCCGAGCCTGCTCCTGCTAATACCAGGATAGGGCCTTCGATAGCATTCACTGCCCCAAGTTGCTCTTCATTTAGCTGAGATAATAAAGTCATAAGAAGTTAAGTCTTAAACAAGGTAAAGAATAGGAATTTTATAAGTATAAATCATTTATTTCTAGAGATCATCTTAAAATTTGCTTTTTAAGCAAAAATTTTCAAGATTTTTTTTAGTCGTATGATTTTTTTGCTCATAATATTTTTTAATTTTTTTCTCCTCCTTAAGTTTTTTTGCAGATATCTTGAAATAGAAGCGCTAGTGATGTAAATATAGCGGGTAACCAAAGGCTTTCTACATATGCAACGTCGCGAATGCAATGGAATATCATGGCTTGAATTTGAACTTTTAGCACCTTTTAAAAATCTTACTCATGGCGTTCTTTTACGCCATGGGGGATATAGTGCAGATTTGTTTGCAAGTTTAAATATGGGCTTTAGTTTGCAAAGCATTTCCGAAAATAAAAATGTTAAGCTTAATCGCGAAAAAGTAAAAAAGGTTTTTGCTTTTAAAAACCTTTACGATTGCCAATTGGAACACGCCGATAAAATTGTAGAAATTACTCATAAAAATAAAGTTTTAAGGCCTACCTGTGACGCTTTATCAACTGTATTGCATGATACAGTGTTGATGATTACCCATGCAGATTGCCAAGCTACAATTTTTTACGATCCTGTTCAACAAGCTATCGCCAATGTCCATGCGGGTTGGAAGGGAAATGTACAAAATATTTATGGCAAAACTGTAAATTTCATGAAGCACCATTATGGATCCTTCCCAGATAATTTACATGTCTGTATTTCTCCTAGCTTAGGGCCTTACGATGCTGAATTTATTCATTATCGTCAGGAATTGCCTCCCCCCTTTTGGGAGTTTCAAATAAGTCCCTGCTATTTTGATCTATGGACGATTGCTAAAAATCAACTTTTGCAAGCAGGCGTCTTAGAGCATCATATCCAGATTGCACAAATAAGTAACTTTTCTCATCCGGAAGATTATTTTTCTTATCGTCGTGAGAAGATTACAGGCCGCCATGGAACGTTTGTAGCCATAAAGTCCTCCTAGGCTTTTAAAATTAAGATGAATGGTAGCTAGGGATTGAGTAGCAGGATATGTTTATTTAATTTGATACTCAGCCATCTTATTTCTTATCTTGGGCGGCCTTGCAATGTCTGTCGCCGGCAGTTCTCTGTCTAAGAAATTATACCTTCTAAAGAAAATACGTCTACATAGCCAAAAAAAATTAACCTTTTTCCAAGCCGACTCTCTCCCTAAACACAAGCTTTTTATTAAGTGTATGACTACATAGAGAGTTGCTCAAAAGCGTATTATAAAATTCCCCAAAAAATATCTTTAGCTCGTAGGCAAGTTACCTCTCTTATTCCATTATCCCTAAGTAAGCGTATCCAGTAAGAAGAGAAGCATGATTAAAGCCTTCTTTAGCTTTTTGGATAAGATTATGAAAATAGAAGGTCTTAATGTTTAAAAAATTATAAGATTAGCTGCAGTTTTTCTCACAAAATTTTTGGGGCTCTAATTCCACTGTTTCTATCAATAGGGCCGAGGTAACAATAGGCCATAACCTGCCAAAAGTTTTGTGGTTTTTATATAAAGCTAGCAAAGATTTTTTTATACTCTTTAAAAGTCTGGATTTATCGATGCCCTCATGCTCAAAATGGTGATAAACGGCTTGATAGCAATCTTCCTTTAAACTTAGAGCCTTTTGCTGAAGTTCTCGTGCTCTTGTTTTTACTCGTTTATTCTTTAAACCATATTTCCGTGCTAAGCTTTCGATAGGCACAGGACATTTGCTAAAAATAGTGCGTATAGATTGACGAAAAAAGATTAAAACTTTTCTATTTTGGCTAGCTTGAAGTAAAGGTTCAATGATATGCTGATAAACAGGAAGGTTTCCTTGGGCAGCTATAAAGACTATTTCTTCTAATCCTATTGAATCTAAATACCCAGAAGGGATGCAATCCTTAGTGGATTTTAATCTTCCTTTTGCATCGAATTTAAAATATTCGACATTCAGATAGCGAGGAGTATTTTTTTCTTCTACGAAAAAACGAATGAGCAAACGCAAAGGTTCTGCATATGCTCTATTTATCCTCGACAACTTGCTTTTCCTATGGGTATGCCAGACAATGTTTTCTAAAGAAGTAGCAAGATTTTCTATGATTGCATATCTTCCTTTAGGATCTATATACTTAAATTTGGGAGTGGCAAGAACCCAGAAAAATTCTTCCGACCTTAAAAGCTTGCTATATTCGAAACATAGCCTATTAGGACCTACTACAAAAAGAACTTTTTCATATTTTTGAGAAGTATGGGGTTTAAAGATTTCGAAAACTTTATAAAGATTAGGTAATTGAGTGGTTTCATGACCTTTAAGGGAGTTCCCTAGTTCAAATAAATGTTCCTGGTTTTTCTTATCCATAAAATAAAAAGGTTGATTAGCTTTGATAAGCTTACAGCCTTGCTGCAGCTCTTCACGCCATTGCACATGCTTTAAATCAAACCTTTCTAAAAGAAAGCAACCCTCTTTAATTAAAGTCTTCTCTAATAAAACTAAATCAGCTTCTATATTTTCCTTTTGATAATGAGGAAGGCTGAGGATAAGACTTTTCAGGCCCCCATGAAACAATTCAATCCCAAATTTTCCCTGTACTTTTGCTTGATGGATTCTCTTTATAAATTTTAACAGCAATTTTTGCTCTTCAGCTGCAAGTTGCGGGGTTTGCGGGCTTGGCTCTTTGCAAATTACCTTTTGAAAAATGTGAAAAGGAAGCTCTCCTCCCGTCATTCCTTCTAATGCAATAATTTTCACAGATCTTTTTAAAGATTTAAAAGAAGATTTATCATAAAAAGGCTTACCTTTTTTATCATAAATCTCAGAAAAATTAGCCTGAAGAAAGATATTTAATTTCTGGCTTTTTTCTGAACGCACCAATTTTATTAAAGGATAAGTAGCTTGGTAAAATAGCTGGATTTGCTCTCTTGCATTATTGACTAAAGAAAGATCAGCATGGTTTTTGCTATTCGCAAAGCGAGCCTTTAAATACTCTTGATAAGTGCTATCAAGGAGGCGGTAGCGAAATTTTTCAAGCTCTTGATAAATGGTATGAGTAGCTCTTATAGACGCACCAAGCCTTTTTTCAAAAAAAGCATTACCCACTAAAATGTTGGCAAAAAAATAGATCAAGCGAAGAATCCTACCTCTCCAGCCTGCAGAAGGACAGTAAAGCTTATTTCCCCATAAAGAAGGTACTAGATTAATAATTTCTTGATTAGAATGCGCAGCTGCATAAATATTTTGAAAGTTATGGGAAATTAACTCTAACGACTGTTCCGGTAATTTAGGTGCGCTCACACAAATTATTTCCATCTTTTAAAACGGCATCAATAAGGTTGCTTCTGTTTTTAAAAAGCACGCCCCTATTCATGAATAAATGAGAATTTGATCCTATTCATTGAGGTATTCAAAAACGCGCTTAGGAGCAGAGAGGCTATCTTTGTACTCTTTTTCGGCTTCTTTCTCTATAAGAGCAATTTCTTTGCTTTTATTATAAGTTTCTATACGATTGCACCACTGATCATTCTGTTTATCTTTAACATCGAAGTCATAATAATAAACCATCCCATTTTCAAGTGCCATCCAACCTACATATTTTGGATCTCCGTATATTCCCCAAAAACTTTGGAAGTCCACACGAATCAAAAGATTTTCAGCAGAAAAATTAGGCGCTAGACGAGAAGAAGTTTGGGGATTGGATTTTAGATTCTGTAAAAGCTCTTCTACCACATCCACGAGTTGAGCTCGTGCTTGGTAGAGCTCTAAAATATTTTGGGTACGAAAATTTAAGCAAAGGCGATGAACACTGTCGGTGCTGTTATAATAAGCCCAGGCATCATCTAAATACCAGCGATGCTGATGGGCTAAACGGGTTGCTTGACGTATGGCTGCCCGCGTAAAAGCATCTGAACTATAATCTTTACTTATAGGTGACTGAGCTTGCGAGCGTTGAGGACCTTTACAAGCAGCTAGAGCAGTTAATAAAAGGCAGAGGGTCAAAAAAATTCTCATAAATAAACCAAGCTAATTTCTTAAAATACGCATATTATTTGTTTAAAAGATATTTGAAAAGAAAAACATGCTGTTCATCTTGCATCTTCTCTTAAGTTGCCTCAATAGATAGTTTAATATAATTTATTTACTTACCTTACTGCTTCTAAGCCGTTTTTGTGGCCCAATAATTTAGATACCATTTCACGAACTGAGGAATTCCTTCCTCAAGCGTGGTTTTAGGCAAAAATCCTAATATCTGTTGGCTCACCTGTATATCAGCATAAGTTTCTAAGACATCCCCAGGCTGCATAGGTACAAATATCTTTTCAGCTTTTTTGCCTACACTTTCCTCAATGATTTCTACCATTTTTAAAAGATCTACCGGCTGATGATTACCTAGATTAAAAATTTCATTTTTGCCCTTCCGATCTATCGAAGATTCAATACCTTGTACAATATCATCTATATAGGTAAAGTCTCTTCTCATCTTGCCATGGTTAAAAATGTGGATAGGTTTTCCCTCAAGGATAGACTTAGTGAATTGGAAGTAAGCCATATCGGGGCGCCCCCAAGGGCCATATACAGTAAAAAAGCGTAATCCTGTAATAGGGATTTGATATAAATGGTAATAAGTAGAAGCCATGAGTTCGTTAGCTTTTTTTGTTACCCCATATAGGCTAGCCTGATGATCCGTTCGATCCTCTATAGAGAAGGGTATCTTTTGGTTTAATCCATAAACTGAAGAAGAGGAAGCATATACTAATTGAAGGCCTGGAAATTGACGGCAAGTTTCTAAAACATTTAGGAAGCCTTCAATGTTTGCCTTCACATAAGCTTGAGGATTCTCTAAAGAGTAACGCACTCCTGCTTGTGCCGCTAAATGAACAAGATGGCTAATTTGATGGTGGGCAATTAGCTCGTATAAAAAGTTAGCATCAGTGATGTCCCCTTCAAGCAAAGCAATCCCCTGTTTTTCTACCTCCTTAGCCCGTGCTCTTTTGAGCAAGGGGTCATAATAATCATTAAAATTATCTACACCAATAACATGATCTCCGCGCTTTTTCAACGCTTTAGCCAAGTGAAAGCCTATGAAGCCAGCAGCGCCAGTAATTAAAACATGTTTCATCAAAATCTCTTGTTAGATCATAATTAGAAAAGAGCAAATAGCGAATAAAATTTTTGCAATCCCCGCATTTTATAGCAGATCCCAATTGTATGGCAAATCCTTCCCCTTCTATCATCGCAGCCTTCGACTTCGACGGAACTTTAACATACCGCGATTCTTTTTTACCCTTTTTAAATTTTGTAGTCGGTTCGACGCTTAAAAGGAAAAACCTTTGTTTAGAAAGCTTTCATTTTTTCCAATATCTTTTAGGATATCTCTCTCGTCAACAGCTTAAAGAAGCTTTGCTTACTCGTTTTTTAAAGGGAAAAGGACGCCGGGAGATGAAGATGTATGCCGAGAGATATGCTAAAGAATTTTTACCTACACTCCTTCGTCCTCAGGCTATAGATAGAATCCGTTGGCATAAAAATCAAGGACATCGTTGTGTTTTAATAAGTGCTAATCTCGATATTTACTTAAAACCCTGGGGGCAAGCGGTAGGCTTTGATAATATCATTGCTTCGCGTGTAGCTTTTTCACCTCAAGGTTATCTCACAGGATGCTTACAAGGGTTAAATTGCCGAGGAGCAGAAAAGGTTCGCCGTTTAATAGAGGAAGAAGGGCCTACGAAAAACTATATTTTGTATGCTTATGGTGACAGCCAGGGAGATCGGGAGCTATTACAGTGCGCTAACTTTTCTTTTTATCGTCGATTAAATTAAATTTTGTAAGATGACAATGGCAAATTCTTCTAATAAAGATCTGATGGAAAGTAATTTTGAAGGCTTAATTCCCGGGCCTGCTGAAAGTGATCAATCCTTTGCTAAGAGGGTAGCCTACTGCTTGAATTTAAACAGCCAGATTACCCACGGGCTGCCTCAAGAATTCCCCTTTACGGTAGAAGAATCTTGCTTTTCCGCCGATATTTTAAAAGAAGGGTGCCAAGAAATCCAGAAGCTCTATGATATATTTCCTACGTGGGTGCCTCTTTTCTTTAGTAATTACAAATTATTTCCCTGGCATGGCGGATGCGCATGGATTTTTCAACAGAAAGATGATGATCCGGCTCATCCTCTTCTGCAGCTAAGAAAGAATTTACAAAATTCTACCCATTATGGGAAATTTTATACCCGTAAAGAATTAATAGCTCATGAATTGTCGCACGTAGGGCGGATGATGTTCGAAGAGCCTATCTTCGAAGAAATTTTAGCTTACCGCTCTGCCCCATCACGCTTTAGAAGGTTTTTTGGGCCCATCATTCAAACCTCCCGCGAAAGCCTAATTTTTGTTTTTCTTCTTATTTTAGTGGTTGCTTTAGATATCGTAGCCCTTGAACAGGAAAGTAAAACTTTCTTCTATCTTTTTAAATTAGGGCAATTATCCATTATAAGCTCGATTCTATATGCTTTAATACGTTTATGTTTTCGGCAGTACCAATTTAAAGTAGCCCTTAAAAAGTTGCGACAGCTAGCCTTAAATAAAAACGCTGCCGATGCTATTATTTATCGACTTACCGATGCAGAAATTATTCATTTTAGCCGTTTATCTCCCCAAGAAATTTATGCTTATGCTTTTGAAAGAAAAGGTAACTCGCTACGTTGGAAACTTATCTACAAAGCTTATCTAAGCAAACACCGCCTTTCTGATCATTATGATGGCTGTATTTATCACAATACCCCTCCCACTCAGCGCTCTTTTAAAGATTTTATTCACTGGATGTGGAAAAGTAAGCCTAGAAGATGGCCTGAAAGCATTCCTTTAGACCAGCTTGCCAAACCTCTTACCCAGCTCAATGATGATCAGCTTAAGCTTACCTTTGTTAATCATGCTACTATACTGATTCAGTGGGGAAATATCAATATACTTACCGATCCAATTTGGTCTAAACGTTGCAGTCCATTCTCGTGGGTAGGACCTAAAAGAGCGCACTCACCGGGTATACGCTTTGAAGATTTACCTCCCATTCATCTCGTGCTTCTAAGTCATAATCACTACGATCACATGGATATACCTACTCTGCGCCGAATACAAGCCCAGCATCATCCTAAATTTATCACCGGACTAGGTAATAAGAATTATCTCAAGAAAAAAGGCTTGAAAGAGATCTATGAACTTGATTGGTGGGAAACAATCGAAGCAAACAGCCTTGAGATTATCTTTACCCCTGCTAGACATTTTAGCATGCGAAATCCCTTTAATAAAAATAAGACGCTCTGGGGAGGCTTTATCATAAGGAAAAATCTAGAGTTAATTTATTTTGCAGGAGATACAGGCTATGCCCAGGTTTTTGAGAAAATTAAAGCTAGATTTGGCTCTCCTCGGATTTCTTTATTGCCTATTGGAGCCTATAAACCTCGTTGGTTTATGGAGCCTTTTCATATGTCTCCTTCTGATGCCGTCAAAGCGCATATAGATTTAGCCTCTAAAAAAAGTATGGCTATACATTTTGGAACCTTTCGGCTTTCCGATGAAGCCATTGATGATCCGGAGAAACAGCTTAAATTGGCCTTAAAATTTTATCGTCTTGCTGAAGAAGACTTTCTCGTGCTCAAGCCTGGCAAAACCTATCAAGGATAAATATGTATCATTCCCCTATCGGCATCCTTCTTGTCAATTTAGGTACCCCTGATTCTCCTCAACCCAAAGATGTGTATAAATATTTGGTTGAATTTCTAACCGATGAGAGGGTAATAGACCTTCCGTGGCTAAAACGGCAGCTACTTGTAAGAGGCCTCATCATTCCTGCACGCTACAAACAATCGGCTAAATCCTATCAAAACATTTGGACAGCTGAGGGATCACCTTTGATGGTATATGGAAAAAGAGTAAGAGATGCCTTACAAAAAGCTTTAGGTAATATATTTTATGTAGAGCTGGCGATGCGCTATCGAAATCCTTCCTTAGAAAAAGGACTTTTGCTGCTTTTAAACAAAGGAATTAAACAGCTGATTATCCTCCCTCTATTTCCTCAATATGCTTCAGCATCTACGGGATCGGTTTATCAAAAGTGCATGGAAATTTTGAAAAACCAGATATCTTTACCTAAAATTACATTTATTAACTCCTTTGCTGACCACCCTGCTGTCATCCAGGCCTTTTGCCATGTTGCCCTTAAGAATAACTTGGAAGAATACGATCATTTCTTATTCAGTTTTCATGGTCTTCCTCAGAGGCAAGTGATAAAAGCTGATAAAAATAATTACTGTTTAAAGTCGCAAAGCTGCTGCCAACAGGCTTGCCAAGAAAATGCTGATTGTTACTCGGCCCAATGTCATCTTACGGCCCATGCAATCATAAAACAACTCCATCTGCCTACTGAAAAGACTAGCTTAGCCTTTCAGTCACGCCTAGGCAAAGATCCATGGTTAGAACCTTTTACCCCTCATGTGATCAAGCAGCTTGCAAGGCAAAATAAAAAGAAAATTTTGGTATTTTGTCCCTCATTTGTGTGTGATTGCCTAGAAACAACCTTTGAAATTGGTGTGGAATATGCGGAAGAATTTAAGAAAATGGGAGGGGAACGCTTAGATATTGTTCAAGGGCTTAATGATGAAACTATATGGATAAAAGCTCTTGAAAAAATTGTAAGGGAAAACAGCTCGCCATTTTAAAATACTTTTCCATGATAAACCTTGCTGGGGTAAGAAGCCATGCTTACTTTTTTTGCAACAAAGCGATGAGCGCGGAGGCTGTGAGAGCAACTATTAAATGCAACTCTCTAGAAAATTAAAAAATAGGAGTTTTAAAGCTATAGTTAATAAAGGTTAATAATTTTTCAATGCTAGGTACTTTGGAAAACTTTGCCTATCCTTTAAAAAAAGCCAATCTCTCACAGCTATCCTTGCTAGTTAATAAGTATGGCTTTTTAAATACATGATTGCGCAACAACAAAAGCCTATCGAAGCAGCATGCTATTCTTCTTTTTTTCTTCTTTTTAACGTAGATAATGGAGAAGATTCTGCTGGATAGAGAATCTCTTTTTCCTCTTTTGGGCTTTTATCACTCCTCGACTTTCTTTTCTTAGACTCTAAGTGGGTAGTTTCTTCCATTGAAATCTCAGGCGTTGCTTGCCTTTTTTCTTCTTTTATTTCTTCCACTGCGCCATTAGCAATTAATTCTCCTTCAATATCAAAGAAATCAATCACTGTATTACCAATCAGCAATTGCCGTCCGTTAGGAGAAAAATTTAAATTGTCATTACAAGGCAGAGATATAAAATAGAGAGGGGTCTCTTTCCGCCCTATCCTCTCCCTGTTACCCCTCCAGAGAGCGCACCATTCAGAATTGCCAGCGACTATCCACCGTCCATCTGGAGAATAAGCTATTTTATTAAAACTTTCCCCTATCTCTTCCGCCTCATATTTATACACCTTGTCGGTAGGTAAGTGATAAACATCAAAGCCAGGTTTTTGCGAAGGTTCTTCCGCAAAGCTTATGGCAAGTGATTCTCCATCCGGAGAATATGCTAAGCAGAGGATCGGCTTGGGTGGAATTGTTAAGATCCTCTGGTTTTCCTCAAGTTCGTCAAGTTCGCATATGCCAAGCTGACCAAGCTCCAACAAAAAAGCCCCTGTTTTTTTATCAGGAGATAAAGCAAAGGGGCCAATAAAGTTAAAGGAGGAGTCATGACCGCATGCTGCATAATGCCGCGTAACTGCTGCGGCTGATGTGTCCAGACTCCAAAAATAAGCCCTATTTACGCCCGGCTCCATGACAACCATCGAATTATCACCGTTAGGCAAAAAACCTATCTTCTTAGCAGGAGTCCTAACTCTACCCATAAAAGTGGTGAGATATTTTCCCGTATTCATATCCCATAGGCGGATATCACAATCCAACGATCCTGTAGCCACTAACCAGCCATGATCATCCTGCAACCGAAAGAAGAAAGCTGCGCTGCAAACTTCTTTAAGGTGACCCTTCAAGGAAGATTTACATAGCCACTTGTTTGATTCCAGTTTCCATAAGCGAGCTGTACAGTCAGCAGAAGTAGTAGCTAGCCAATTTCCATCCTCAGAAAAAGTTATACTGGTAATAAGACCTGTATGGCCCTCAAGGATTTGGTGGCGCTTTCCATTAAAAGCATTCCATACATGAGCGGTATTGTCCTTAGCGCTACTTACAATCCATTGGCTATCAGGAGAAAATACCGCTTTTCCACTCCCTTCTACATCATCAAATTCGATAAATTTCACAAAACGCTTACCTTCTACATTTACGTGATAAGCAGCTTGGTTCCCATACATGGAATGCGTATATTTACCATGGGACAAAGGCGGCAAAAAAAGAAATTTTTTAAGAACCAAGGGATGCCATAATAAGGGATCGGAGGCTAATTGCCTCCATTGTCTGGACACTTGCCGGCTAAATGCTAAATCTTTAACAGGTAAGTAAGAAAAGATTTCTATCCATACTTCGTCAGGTATCTTAGAAATAGCCCAAGAGTCTACATGGTGCAAAAATTCTCCAGTAGGTGGAGAAAGGAGTGAAGAGATATTATTAACCATAATAAAAACCTTTGAGTAAAAATTAAACTTTATGATAAATTTTAATTATATTATAAACAATAAAAAACATTTTCTCTTTATTTTTATTTAAATTCAATCTTTATTTAAAAAACAACTAAGAACTAAAAAAACGTTTTTTTGCTTTTTGAGGGCCCGGGGGGCGTTGTTGCGTAAATGCTAAGAAGAGTAGGCAATAAGATTGCTCTTTAACAGCTAAGAGCTATAAAATTTAATTTGCTAAAGCAAAACTACAGGCAAGCTATGAAAAAAAGCTTAACTACCGCATACGTAATGGGTCCGAGTATAACAAAGCTTTAGAACAAAGAGGAAGCATAACTTTATGGTTTTCGGATGAAACCATTAAAGGATGGAGAGAAAATAAAAGCACGGGTAAGAAAGGACCCCCAAGAATTTACTCTGCTGACGCTGTCCTATGCATGTTGATGATTAGAGCTGTTTATCATCTATCCTTCCTAACCTATTCTAAGGATTTCTTTTGTCTTTGATTACTTTGCTGGCTTTGGGATTGCCTGTTCCTTGCTATACCCGCATCTGTAGACGCGCTAAAGAGCTTGGACAAGAGCTTAAAAATTTAAGCCTTAAAGCGTCCAACAGACATAGCCTTTGACTTCAGGGGTAAAGGTCTATAGCGAAGGAGAGTAGAAAGTGCGCCAGCATGGCAACGCAAAGCGGAGGGCGAAGATTTGGAGGAGATTTTCGCTCTAGAAAACTGCCCTATCAGCGAGCGGAATTATATGCTAAATTTTTGGCGATGAATAAGATGACAGCACTTGGAATGCCCCAAGGGCAGTGGGCGCTAGCTTCTAGATAAAGGCTGCGCCTTAAACAGACAGCTATTAGTTCATTTACGCAACAAGGCCGTCTGAATAGTTACCATTCAACATTCTTAGCTATTTATTTTGGATTGAAAAGCTCCCTTAAAATACCAGCGTCTTGCTGAAGAAACTGGATTTTTAAATCAATTTAGAAAAATTAATCCGTTATTTTTATTTAAAAGTTTTAAATTCTTTTAAAGAGATAGTAAGAATATATAAAGCTGGTAATACGACTAAGGTTAACAAAGTGGAACTAATAAGACCCCCAATGACCACAGTGGCCAAAGGTTTCTGCACTTCAGCTCCTGCCCCTTGTGCTAATGCCATAGGCAAAAATCCTAATGCTGCTACTAGGGCTGTCACGACAACTGGACGAAAGCGTGCTATGGAGCCCTTCACGATTGCTTCCTTAGCTGAAGCTTCCTTTAAGATCCGTTGATTGATGCAATTTATAAGAACTAAACTGTTTAATATGGCAATACCCGAAAGGGCAATAAATCCGATCGCTGCTGAAATGGAAAAGAGTATGCCTTGCCACCATAAAGCTACGATGCCGCCAGTAAAAGCTAGGGGAATAGCACTAAAAACTAAAAAGGCTTGCCGAATCGAATGGAAGGCTACATAAAGCAGGATAAAAATTAAAAGAAAGGCTGCTGGTACCACTATCAATAAACGCTCTTTAGCAGCTATTAAATTTTCAAATTGTCCTCCCCAGGCTATCCAATAGCCAGCAGGGATTTTAACTTCTTCACCCATCTTCTTTTTGGCTAACTTTACAAAAGTAGACATATCAGCGCCCCTTATATTAGCCTGAATTATTACTACCCTTTTTCCATTTTCTCTTCTAATTTGGTTTAAACCTGTCGTTACGTCTAAATTAGCCACTTCACCTAAGGGAATATAAGGAAAATCAATTTTTTTATTCGCTTTACGGGTAGCAAGCGGCAAACGTATCGGCAGCCTTGATAAGGCTAGCAAGTCATTTCTTAGCTTTTCAGGCAATCTAACAATAATATCATACCGCCGATCTCCTTCAAAAAGAGTTCCTGCTTTTCCACCCCCAATTGCCACTCCCACCATTTCTACAACCTCTTTTATATTCAGATGATAACGGCTTAAAATATTTCTATTTATATTAATTTCTAAAGTAGGTAGCCCATCAGTTTTATCTACCGTAACATCGGCCGCTCCTGGTAATTGTTGCATGACTTGAGCAATAGCCTCTGCAGTTTTCTTTAACACCTTATAGTCATCCCCATAGACTTTCACTGCTAAATCACTTCTTACCCCTGCTATTAGCTCATTAAAGCGCATTTCCACAGGTTGTGTAAATTCATAAATATTGCCAGGGAGCTTTTTTAGGCTAGTCTCTATAGCTTTTACAAGATTTTCTTTAGTTCGTTTAGCATCTGGCCATTCATAACGAGGTTTAAGGATAACAAAAGTATCTGAGGCATAGGGAGGCATCGGATCTGATGCCATTTCAGCTGTACCTGTTTTTGAATAAACAAAAGCCACTTCATCAAATTTATTAAGTGCTTTTTCTATTTGTAGCTGCATGGAAGTAGCTTGAGTTAAGGAAGTGCTAGGAATTCTTGAAACCTGAATGGCTAAATCCTGTTCATCTAAAGTGGGAATAAACTCTTGCCCAAGAAAGCTAAACAAAATTAGGGCTGCTGCCACCATAAAGATAGCAACTGTAGCCACTAGGTAAGGAAAACTAAGGATCCTCCAAAGAAGGCACTCATAAACTTTTTTAGCTTTGGAAATAAAGAAATTTTCTCTTTCGCGTATGGTGTTGGTGATCCAAATAGCTACCATAGCAGGTATAAATGTCAAAGATAAAGCAAAAGCGCTTAACAAAGCAAAAAGCACTGTTAAAGCCATAGGATGAAACATCTTTCCCTCTACCCCGGATAAAGTCAGTATAGGAAGATAGACTGCGATAATAATCGCTTGCCCGTAAACAGAGGGTTGTATCATTTCTTTGCTAGCTTGCCTCACTTCTTCTAAACGCTCTTCTATCTGCAAGTTTTTTCCCTGCGCCTTTTGCTTTTCTCCTAAACGCCTTAAACAATTCTCCACAATGATAACAGCTCCATCGATAATCAGCCCAAAATCAAGTGCGCCTAAGCTCATTAAATTACCGCTAATTTTAGCTTGAACCATTCCTATAGCGGTTATCAACATAGAAATAGGAATCACTAAGGCAGTGATCAAAGCTGCACGAAAATTTCCTAGAAAAACGAATAATATGACGATAACTAAAAGAGCACCTTCTATCAAATTCCTAGCTACAGTCTGAATAGTTGTATCTATTAATTTACTTCTATTTAATACAGGCTGGGCAATAATCCCGAGAGGTAAGGTTGTATTGATCCATTGTAATTTTTCCTTTACCGCTTCTGCTACGCTACGGCTATTTTCGCCGATTAGCATCAGTGCTGTGCCGATCACTACTTCTTTACCATCTTTACTAGCACTACCACTACGTAGCTCTTTTCCTATGCTTATCTCTGCCACATCATGAATGAAAATCGGCATGTTTTCACGCATGGCAACCACGATATTTCCAATATTTTCTTGATTTTCTATTCTTCCATCAGCTTTAACAATCAAGGATTCTCCCCCGCGTTCAATGTAACCAGCTCCTCCATTAAGGTTGTTTTCTTCAATAGCGGTAAGTAAATCTTGTAAGCTGATATTAAAAGCCATCATTTTCTCAGGACTTGGCTCCACATGATATTGGCGAATGAAGCCGCCTTGTGCATCAACACCGGCTATCCCTTCAACAGCCTTAATTTGAGGGGTGATTATCCAATCTTGAACAGTACGCAAGTAAGAAGCTAATTCCACATCAGTTTTAAGTACTTGCCCCTCAGGCGTTAAATAACTTCCATCTGCATGCCACCCTAGGCCTGCCTCCGGCTGCTTAGATAGTCTCATTTCAGGACTGTAATCCACTGACCACATAAATATTTCACTCAAACCTGTGGAGATAGGTCCCATTTTAGATTCAGCCTCAGCTGGTAAAATATTCCGAACATCCATTAGCTTTTCATTGATTTGCTGCCTAGCAAAGTAGATATTTACCTGATCGTTGAATATAGCTGTTATCTGAGAAAATCCATTGCGTGAAAGAGAGCGTGTACTCTCAAGTCCTGGAATACCGCTTAGAGCAGCTTCTATAGGAAAAGTCACTCTTTTTTCTACCTCCATAGGTGTCAGCCCTATAGCCAGGGTATTAATTTGCACCTGATTGTTGGTAATATCGGGTACAGCATCCATAGGAAGATTTTTTAAAGCAGATATACCCAAAAGCATGGCGCAAGCAGTAGCTGCGAGGATGAGATAACGATAAGTAATAGAAAAATTTAGGATTTTTTCAATCATTTTTAATAGCCTTCTTTCCATCTTCTGCTTTTAAAATAAAAGCATGCGTAGCTGCATAGGGAGTGCCTTGCTTTATTCCTGAAAGAATTTCTACATAAGTGTGATCAGCTCTTCCTATCTCTACTTCGCATTTTTCAAATCCTTGGGAATGGGCGATAAAAAGAAATGTTTTTCCTTCAATAACTTGAACAGCTTCTTTAAGCACAGCTATAGGCACTTCCACCTCTTCGGCTATAACTTCTACTCGAACATAAGAGCCTGGATACCATTTTCTAGATGGATTAGCTAGCAAAGCTATAGCTGTTCCACTACGGGTCTGTTTATCAAGGATAGGGCTAAGATAGATAATTTCTGCTACATCAGAAAATTTTTCTTCATTTAGAAGAGCCACCTGCACTTTATCCCCTAGCTTAAGGTAAGGAAGATCTTGCGCATATACTCCTATCTGTACCCATACAGTGTCTAGATCAGCAATTTTAAAAGCTTCTTGATCTGCATTTAGCAATGAACCTATATTGATAATTTTGCTAGTTATCACGCCATTTAAGGAAGACTTAATCTGATAGCTGAATAAGTCATAGTTCTCTTCTTGGGTCAGTTGTTTTACATCTTTTTTGCTCATTCCTAAGAGATAGAGTTGCTGCTCTGCCAGCTCTTGTTTAATGCTAGCCTCTTCAGCGATTAAAAGTGCTTGAAGATAGGCTTGTTCAGATGTTACTTTCTTTTCTTTAAGAATAGCTTCAGCCTCAAAAGTTTGTTGCGCTAAGGAAGAACGCTTCAGCAAGGTAAGATAAGCAGCTTTAAAAGCCGCCATTGGCCGGCTTTGTAATACAGCTAATGTTTCTCCTTTGCTTACATAATCTCCAACATTTTTGCTTATATCGCTCACTACCCCCGAAACTCTAGCTACAATGATGGCTTGCTGTTGCTCATTGATGACAATCTGAGCTGGCGCCCCAAAGGTTTTTTGCAATATGCTAGGAGAAGCTTTTAATGTCTCGATTTGTGCTTCTATAATCTGTTCATTACTTAAAAAGATAAAGTTGGAAGATTCAGGTTTAAATTCCTGGCTTGCTGCCAAATAGTGTTGAAAAGCTAATCCTATATATAAAAAAATTTTTTTCTTCATTTACGTCTCCTTAAGTCAGACCTTTTAGCGCCCCTGCGTATCTGCATAGCCCACCCTTACCAATCGATAGAGCTCTATTTTTCTTTGATGATAATCCACTAAAGCATGCATATACTTGTCATGCACATCAAGAAGAGTACGCTGGGCCTCTAGAAGTTCAAGGTAATCATTTTTTCCTTGCAAGTATTCCTGTTTGGCACCTTCAAAAGTCGCTAAAGCTATAGGCAAAACATCATTATTATATAATAGGCCCTCTTGGTAAGCAGTGAGAAGTTGTGCATACTCAGCTTCTAATTGCAGGCGCGCTTGCAAGTTGTCTTTATTTCTTTTGTTATAAAGCTGCTTTAATAAATGCTTGGCTTTAGAAATGTTGCCCTGATTTCTATCCCATATCGGAATAGCCATGGAAAATCCAAGCAATAGTCCTTCTCCGTCCTCAGCAGAGCTGACATATCCTGCGGTAACTACAAGGTTAGGAATACGTTGCGCTTTTTCACTCGCAATCAGGAGGTCAGCATTTGCTATCTGTAGATCCCATTGCTTCGTTGCAATATTATCATTTTGCTCAGCAATGAAGGCAGCAAGATCCTCGACTAAAGTAATTTCTAAAAGATTATAATCAACAGAAGTAAAGTCTGGACGGCTATCTCCCCAAATCAGAGCAAGCTTTTTTTTAGAATTTTCAAAATTATTGCGAGCTTTTTCTAAAGCTAGATGAGCGGTTAATACCGATAACTTAGCTTTCTTTCCTTTTAAGGAAGATATTTTTCCTCCTTCAACTTTTGCCGAAGTGGAAAAAAAAACCTCTTGGGCACTTAGTTGGAGTTCTTGAGCAAAGCGCAAATACTCTTGCGCAGCAGCCACTTCAATAAAAGCTTTCTTTACCTGGCAACTTACCTCTAACCTTGTAACTTCTATTTCTTTGAAGGCTAATGAGGTTTGGAGCCCAGCAGTCTGTTTTCGAAGATGTCTTTTACCCCCTAATTCAATGGATTGGGATAAATTGCAAGAAAATCCTCGATCTCTCGCTCTTTTTTTCTCTTTCCCAATTAAATTAGCTTTATCAATTTCTACGGAAGCTAAGGGATTTGGTAGAAAGCTTGCCTGATATTCCTCCGATTGCCTAACTTTCCATGCGGTCTCAACGATGGCTACGGCAGGAGAATAAATTAAAGCTCGCTGGGTAGCCTCATCTAAAGTTAGTAATCTTGCTTCCATTAGCCAAGGCCAGAGGTAAAAGTAAAGCGCTAAACTTAATTTTGGGAACTTAGACAATCTCATAGGGATTTACAAGAGTATGTGTTAATATTTTCCGCTGACGTGATTACCTGCTATAGGATTTTTGAAGAAAACCTTCAAGTAAAAAATAAGACTAATTTTTTTGTTTTAAATAAAACTGACAGAAATAATTCTTTTATTATTTACTACAATTAATATAAAATATCTAATTGTTAGAAAAATAAATAACTTAATTATGGATAATAACATAGAAATGAATATTCCTAACTATCATTCTAAAAATCCTTTAATGGCTCAAGAAGCCGTAGCCCCTAAAATTTATAGTAGTATTTCTTCTTCTTGCTCATCTAAAACCCATGAGTGCGCCCTAGCATCTTTTAAAATGCGTATTTCATCTTTCATTAAAGTATTAAAAAGAAATATTACCCTTGGAGGGGAAGTTTTTGTATCAATCCTAAAAGAAGGTCTTACTAAACTCTTACAGTTAATATCTGACCTAGCTCACCGCCTTCTGCATATAAGGCGACGATCCTATCATGGACTTTTAGAAAGCGTAGCAACCATAGAGAATTCACAAACAGATTGGAGTCTTAACCTAGCGCTGCTGAAGGATTCCTATAAAAAAACACAGGATCCCCAGTTAAAGAAACAAATTGAGTTCATGGCGACCAATTATTTGGAAAAATCTGCCCCTATTTATCTTAACATGATGAAATTATTGCAAAGAAAAATTGGAATATTATTCCAGGTGGGACCCTATACGAATTATCATTACCATCGCATGGGATTTCGGCAAAATACAGAATTAGGAGCTGAAATTAATAAAAATTTAGCATTTACTCGTAAGAGCCCTCTCATTCTTACCGATACTACCGAGGTTACTCAATTTTTTCCTTTAAACTTCTATGTGATTGATAATGCAATGCCCGAAGCTAAATGGGAAAACACAATTACTCAAGCCCTACATGCACATTTTTCAAAGTTTGCCAAGGAACCACGCAAAGCTTTTTCCCAAACGATGAATGTTAGCTTACTAGTGGATTTAACTCCTTCTTTGGAAGACTTAGCCAAAACTAATGGAGAAAGAGAAAAGGAAAAAGCTTTTGAAAAGCAATTGAATTTACTACGTACAAGCCTTAATCGCTCATTTGATAGGTCAATTGAAGAATTTAGAAAGCAGCATCCTGAATTTAGTAAAATTTCTACAGGTAAATTTAAAAAATTGTTGAAAAAAAATAGCACCTGCATTTGCAGGTTAAAGCTTGACGAAATTGCAGGCATCAAAGTTTTACCTCTCTTTTCTAGCTTACAAGGTAAAAAAATTCTTCAAAAGCACCCTGCCTTTTTAGATTTTATTGAGCAAACCGGCTTGTATATCGGCGCTATTAACATGCGTGCACATATTCTTAATGGCTTTAATATTAGACCGGATATTAAATACCCTATTAAAGGTCCTGATGCTAAAGGTTTTCCTAGCAAAGATGTTTATTTTCCTGATAGGCTTGATTTCACTAAGCTAGCACTCTTTGAAAGATTCTTAGAAAAAATTTCCTCTCCAAAAATGCATGCCCACTCTCCTCATCTAGCTATTTTAGGCGAATCTACCTTACATCTTTTAAGGGGTCTACTTAATGAAATCAGGGACAAGCAATGGAAAGAGTTGCAAAAACATCCAATAAAACGTGAAATCATTCAAACCTCCTTGTTTAAAATAAAAGAACATCTGGCCACAGCAGAACTTTTTATGAACGATTATAGGAAGTATGCACAGGAAATTGAGCTGATTCATTGCGAAATTGCTAACCTTTTAACGCTTACAGCTCCTTTTGAAGAAAAGGCATTCCCTACTATTTTGCCAAAGCAGTTAGCAAACATTCCAGAAGAACTGCGTCCCTTGATAAAGGCAGGCTTAGGTAAGACGGCAGTCAACGTATTCGCTGGAATCAATGCGGCCTTATCAAAACTGAACCCTCACCCTACCCGAGTATTTAGTACAGGCTTTTATTATGAGCAAGCAAGCTTTATAGGCAACGACCAGCGTATTGAGAACGCTTTACAAGATACAAGCTTAAAGCAAATTGATCTATACGCTTGTCAATTTAATCCTAATATTGAAATTGATGCCAAACATACCCACTATGCGGTAAGGGATATCAAAGCAGATATCCGACAAATACTAGCGCAAAAAAACGAAAATAAGCAACTTACGGTAGCGGTCGATTGCACAATCGATTATATCAATTCTCCTAAAGCCCGCGATTTGCTTACCACCTTCCAGGAGGAAATAAAAGAGGGTAAGTTAAACTTTGTCTTTTTCCGTAGTGGGCAGAAATTTGATATGTTTGGAATGGATAACTACTATGGGTCCCCATTTTACATGGTTAATAATGGAAAAGCTCCCTGGGATGCCTTTGATTCCTTAACTGAAGACATTGCCCATAAAACCGATAAACTAAGTCTTCAATGGTTCTCTCTTGCTTATAAGTATACTACTGAGCAAATGGATAGTTATCGAGCGGCTATTTTTAAGAATACTAGGGAAATCCTTGATCATGTTCCCCCGCTTCTTCAGCCCTTAAGCAAGAAAAGTAGCCAGAAGATACGCATTAGCACCGCAGATCCAGAGATGGAATGTTCCTTTATCGATATAAAACTTATAGGGAAAGGTCATGCCATAAAAAGTAGGGCTATTATGGGGCTTTTCTATAAAAAATGCCTAAAGAAAGGGATAAAGGTACATTCTCGAGCTAGCTTTGGATTTTATCACCCTAATTGCATCATTATCGCCGTTAATGCAGAAGAAGGCTCTAGTACTATAAGAATAAATCCAGGATTAAATCCCGAAGAAAACCAAATAATTATAGGATTTATTAAAGAGCTGGTCAATGATGCTCGCCTTTAAAGTTTATCGCTAGCCACTCTCCTTATAAAGTTGCCAGCCTCATATGAAGAGGTGCATTTATAGTGCTTAAGAAAAGCTAAGTCTGCACACTCAAGCTCTAAAAACTGCGTTTTTAGTTAAAGAGAGACTTTGCTAGGCTAAGCGATTGCATAAGGAGTAGCTAAGGAGTCTATTACTTCTACCTGTTTTTGAGGAAAAATAACACACACACCCTCTATGCAATGCACAAGAAAATTAAAAGCCTTAAGCAGAATGCTTAGAAAGAGGCAAAAAGAGAAGAAATTGCTAAAACAGCTTTTCCTCCTTTAGTAGGGAGGATTTACCAGTAGGTAATCATGGCTTTTATTCTGTAAATAGCTGCCTGTATAATGATTGCATACTATTCAACATATGATTAAGTAAACACAAACTCTAAAAATTGTTTTATTTATCGCGAATCAATTGATAATTCGCGTGACCGCTTACGTTTTTTATAATCACAGGTAAAATGATTTAAAACGCCTTATAAGATTATTACTTAAATAGGGAGGCTAAAACACTGCTTCAATTCAAGAGGGAATGCTCTCCAGCAGGTTTCCATCCAGGTTAAGATCTATTCCTGCGGGCAACTGCTTTAAACTTGCAGGCAAAACAGCTAGCTGGTTGTTGCTTAGGCAAAGTAGCCGCAGCTGCGAAAGAAGTCCTATCGTAGGAGGAAGGATAGCCAGTTTGTTGCAACCTAAGAAAAGCTCTTTTAGCTGAGAGAGGTTTCCTATTTCCTCAGGAAGCATGGTAAGCTGGTTATCGTTTAAGTACAGCTCTTGCAGCTTAGAAAGTTGCCCGATTGTTGAGGGAAGAGTAGTTAGTTTGTTGCCGCCTAAGAAAAGCTCTTGCAGCTGAGAGAGGTTTCCTATTTCCGCGGGAAGAATGGTAAGTTGATTATCGTTTAAATACAACCCTCGCAGCTTAGAAAGTTGCCCGATGGCTGCAGGAAGGGTAATTAGCTTGTTACCGCCTAAGAAAAGTTCTTGGAGCTCAGAGAGCTGGCCTATCTTTGCAGGAAGTGAGGTGAGATGGTTGCCGTTCAAGCAAAGCTCTTTTAGATTAAAAAGCTCTCCTATTTTTGCCGTAAGGGTAAATAAGCGATTATCGTTTAATTTAAGCTGATGTAGCTTAGACAATCGGCCTATCTCGGAAGGCAAAGAAGTCAATTCGCTTCCTGTTAGCTCAAATTTCTTAATATTTTTGCCATACCTTTTAATCCAACCTGCTAAAAGCTTTTCTTTCTTTTTTAAGGGCAGATTTTTGATGTCTGGTCGGTTTAAATATTTTTTATAGCCCGGCAATCTAGACTCTATTAAAAGACGATTAATGTTTAAAAGAAGTAAAGTATAATTAGCCAGGGTAAAATATTTTCTTTCTTCGATTTGGCCTCTAAATTCCGCTGGAGCAAGAGATTTAGCTAGAGCGAAGGTTTGCCTAAAAATTTCATTTACCTTTGCTTGTATAGAAAGCCCAGCTGGGAGCTTGTAAAGTTTATCTAAAAGGTTAGCCTGCTCGGTAGCTTTTCGTTGAGGAAAGTGCATTTTACCTATTTGCTTATAAAGAGAGGGTATAACTTCATTAGCTAGCAGGTGTTGCCATCTTGTACAAACGCCAAATAAGGAAGGGCTAGCGCAATCTTTTAAAATGTGGACTTGTATTTCATCAGGGAGAAGTTCGAGAGTCATAGAAATTGGGCTCATAGGGGGTCCTATTATTAAATTGCATATCTATTTTTGTGCTTTTTATGAGATTAAACATATCTATATAGAAGCAAAAAAGCAAACAAATTTTAGAAACAGGACGGGCAAGAAAAGCTCCCCAATTTAGGTAAATATTCTCATTAGCAATTGTTACAACTACATCTATCCAGAGAGAAAAAATGGTCCTGCTCTTTCCTCACCTTCTTCTCTTTTATATCCTAGTATAGGCCTTCTAATAAAACAACTCAAGAGCCATTAGGGCAATTAAAAAGAGATAATAAGGCTCTGTTTGTTAGCTAAAGGTATGTTGCAGGCAACCGAATGCCGATCAACCCAAATAAAAAGAAAGAAAAATCTACTGAATTTTAAAATTTTTAGCCAAGAGGAAGCTAGATAATCAGCTATCCAGCCATTTTGGAGAGTAACAAGAACTTTTAACGAATAGAGGATTTAAAAAATCAATCACCTGATATTTTAGTTTCCAGAAAATTTATTTATGGCTTTTAGTTTGTTGATGACTAAGCTAGGAGTCAATAACTGAGGAAAAATAAAAGGCTCTTGCCCCTGCTGATAAAGCACATACAAGGGTACACTATGGCGTCCGAATTTTTGCAGCTCTTCCGTGATGGCGGCATCTTTTTTTGTCCAGTCCGCTTTCATTCGTACTACGCCCTGCTCGCTAAATTGATTATGAACGTCCGCCCCTCCCAATATCATATGATTAGCTTGGCATATTAAACACCACTTAGCTGTAAAATCAACAAAAACAGGAATACCTTGGGAGGTTAACTCTGCAAGCCGGTGGGGAGAAAACTCTTCCCATATAGCCTCTTGCTCAACTATAGCAGGAGAAGAAGAGGTAGAGTGGGAGGCAACCTTAGAAGCATAAAGTAAAGCGTATAGAGCAGCCAGCAGCCATAAAAGAGCGAGGGTTACAGCAATCCTGTAGCTTAATTTGGAATGAAGAGGGGTCGCCCAGCGCCCGTAAATCCAACAAGCTATACTTACCATAAAAAAGGCCCCTAAGAGCAGGATAAGAGCTAATGCATTTGTTTGAGCTGCAAAGACCCACATTAACCATAACACGGAAGCAAGCATGATAAAACCCATGCATTGTTTAAAGGTTTCCATCCATTTTCCCGGCTTAGGTAAAAAACGCAGAAAAGAGGGGTAAGCAGATAGGATAAGATAAGGAGACGCCATTCCCATTCCTAAGGAAGTGAAAATCAAAAAAGACAGGTAGAAAGGTAAAGTCATGGCAAAACCCACTGCTGTACCTAAAAAGGGGCCCGTGCAAGGGGTAGCTATGAGCGTGGCTAGTACCCCGCTTAAAAAGGAAGCGCCCCTTCCCTTTTTTATCCCTTGATGCTGCAACTGCCCCGCAAAAGAGCCCACTTTAGTTCCCATTTCAAACACACCAAATAAGCTTAAACCAAAAATGAATAGGACCGCTGACAACAAAGCGACAAAAGCAGGTTCCTGCAGCTGAAATCCCCAGCCTACAGCATGGCCATAAGCCTTTAAAATCAAAAGAGCTGCAGACAATATCCAAAAGGAAACTAGAACGCCTGCACTAAACATCAAACCATGCTGCAAGGTCAACTGGCGGCTTTGTCCGGACATTTTAACGAAGCTTAAAATTTTAAAAGAGATTACCGGTAAAACGCAAGGCATTAAATTTAAAAGCATTCCACCCAAAAAAGCTAATATCAAAGCCATGCCCAATCCCCCTTCATAATCGCTAGGTGTGGAGGGCAACGTAATATCTAAGGGGCGAGGAAAAGTCTCCTTAAAAGCCCACGCAGAATTTTTTTTATTGAAGTCTTGGATAGGTACGGCTACCTCGATAGCTTCCGTCACAATTCTTTCGGCCTGCTGAATGGTTAAGACTAAAACACCTTTAAGGAAAGTTGTAGGCAACGATGAATCTTTCTCTTTAAACACAAGGGAGTAAGAAGAAAAAGAAGGCTTTTGCAAGGATACAGAAGGCTCTAAATGGTAGTCTATGCTTTGTCCTTCTTCGGGAAAGAAATAAATATTTATAATTTTCTCTCCATGCTTTAAAGGAGATGGCAGGGTGAGCTCTATCAAATCATTGACACGCTTGGCCGTAAAATTCCCATTAGTTTTGGGCAACAAACGGCGCGCTTGTTCGAAAACAGCAGTTAAAGACTTATCGATGACTGGGGAAAAAGAAGTAGGGGTAAGGTTCATCTGCACGTTAGTTTCTCCTGGCAAACAGGCAGAGTCTGAACAAGCTAAGTATTTAATAGTCGCTTTAAACTTATAAATCTCAGAATGGCTTAGGTGCTCAGGAGGGAAAATTCGACACAAAAAGTGCACCTCATTTTCATAACCAAAACCAATGAATGAGGGGGATTCAAAACGTTGCGGATAAGGCCACTGCAGCTCATCTGCTTTAAATCCAGGTGGCAGCTCCCAAATAATGGAAACAGGCATGCCTGTATCTCCCGGATTTTTCCAGTAAATATTCCAAGAGGGGGCTATGGTAAGGCTGACTTTTATCCAAAAGGGCTCGGCGGCCCTGAAATTTATCGTTTCGGAATGCACATAAGCTTTAATAGGTAAAGAAGAGTCATTCGCTGGGGGCTCGATCAAGCCCAGATTAGATGGAAATGAATGAAGTTGATTGACTTGAGAAGGATTTTCACTGTATAAGAGAGGGATGAAAATGATCAAAAAGCCGAGTAACCCATAGGCCATATGTTGAAACTTGGCTGCCAATGTAAACCCCTTCTTTTTTAATTAAAGGCTATATTTTAAAGGATTTATGAATGAATGTAAACATTTTTGTAGCTACTAATCCCTTCTATGAAGCCTATGTGCATTCTGATTTTTTAGGCAAATTGATCTTTATTGGCCTCATTTTCCTTTCTATAATGACCTGGATCATTTTACTCCATAAGATCTGGCATACCTACCAGGCAAGGAAACAAGCAGCCCGTTTCTATGATATCTTTCAACTGCAAAAGCAAAATCCTTTGAATTTAGATTGCGAAGCTGCCACTAGAGTATATTATAGCAACCCTTACATGGATCTTTACTCTCTTCTTAAAAAACAGACTCTGGAAGTCCTTAATAAAAATAAATTTTTTATACCTAAAAATAAGGAAACTGAGCAAGATGCAGTTTTTCTTTCTCTTACAGATATCGATTTTCTACAAGGCTCCTTAGCTACCCAGGTTGCTCATCAAATTAAAAATTTAGAAAAAAATCTTTTTATTCTATCTACGGTGGTAAGTCTAGCCCCTTTTTTAGGATTACTCGGCACTGTATGGGGCATATTGACAAGCTTTTCCGACTTTCAGGTACAAGCAGCAGGCAATACACCCCAAATGGTACTAGGTGGGCTCTCTCTTGCCTTGGCAACAACAGTTTTAGGACTCATAGACGCCATCCCTGCTTTGATTGGTTACAATTATTTAAAGCATGCTATTCGCGACTTTGAGATTGAAATGGAAAGCTTTGCAAGCGAAATTTTGGGTTGTGTAGAGATGCAATATAGAAAAGTGGACTTCTCATGAGCAGGCGATTCATTAAGAATTCTATCCATAAAAATATCGAAGAGCCTATTGTTAATCTAACTCCTCTAATCGATGTGGTCTTTGTCATTTTAATTATATTTATATTGATAGCACCTCTGCTGGAGCTTGATAATGTTGAACTTGCTCAAGCATCTTCTGGCCTGCGCGAAAGCAGCCCAAACTTTGTTCAAGCTAGCAGCCCTATCTCTATTCATGTGCGCAAAGATAATACTATTTGGTTTAATAAACACATGGTGACTATAGAACAATTATTTACCTTGTTAAAAGAGGCCAAAAAGCGTTATCCTGATGCCCAGCCTCAGCTATATCATGACCGCACGGCCCACTTCGGAACCTATCAAGCCGTTAAGAATACAGCTGAAAAAGCAGGATTTACTCAATTAGATGTGATTCTTAAACCTGCCTAGTCTCTAAGTAATTATGAGTAGTATCTACCTCCGCGATAAGATGTTATGGCAAATCACTCTCTTGGTCCTCATAATCCATGGAGGAATGATTTTAAGCATGATCTCGCTTCCTTTTTCCAAACAAGCCCCTCGCCAATATAACGAACGTCTAGTCGTGCATACAATTCAGCTTACTCCTCCAGGAGTGCAAGCAAAATCTCCTCTTGCGCCTAGTGAGAACAAAGAAAAATTGGTTTCAAATTCTAATATTCTACCCAGCTCTAAACCTTCAAAAGAAATTGCCGCTGAACTTATTACCTCTCCTCCACCTCTTCCTCTTAACGTAGAAGAGATGAAACCTAGCAACACTTCTTTGGCTTCTGCACAACCTAATAAAAAAATTGCCCCCCCTCCCTCGCCAGATAAAAAAAGTATAAAAACTTTAAGTCCTACAGCCTCTAAAAAAACGCCTAATAAAAAAGCAGCTATAAAAAAAGAGAATGCAATTCATGAATCCACCCATTCAACAACCGGCAAACCATCTCTTAAAAAAAATAATATTAAAAAAAGCGTTAGTCCTGCATCTACTGCAGCCAAGGCGGCTGAGAAGAAACCTATGAAAGCTCTTTTAGAAAAGTCTTCCCCAGAGCCTCAACCTAAAGGCTTTAATTCACAAGCAAGCCTTGAAGTACAAGAAAAAAAGAAAAAACTTCTAGCTACTGCCCAGGCCAGCATTGCCAAGCTTGAGCAGAACCGAGCTCATCAAAATGCTTCTTTTTCTCAAGCAAGCCAGACGGCACTCGCCTCAGCTAATGCTATCCCTACATTGCAAATAGATAATCTGCCTATAGCTCAGACTCTTCCTTCCCCCGCAATAGAGAGAAGCTATAGAGATGAGCTAGCTAGCCGCCTTAAACTTTTATTAAAACTACCCGAACATGGGGAAGTTCAACTGAAATTAACTGTCGATCGCTTAGGCCGAGCCATTAGAGTGAATGTCATTAAATCTCCCAGCCATTTAAATCGCCTCTATGTAGAAAAAAACTTGCCTATGTTAAAATTTCCTCCTCTAGGAAGGGAGTTTGCCGGCATACCAGAATATACTTTTATCATTCAATTAAGTAATGAATTATGAATCACCTAAAATATTATCTAATAATTTTTCTTCTTTTTTTAGTTTTTAAACACAATTTATCAGCTATAGCAAGCGAAGACAATCAGAAAATTGTAGTTAGATTAGCCACGGAAAATAAGCTAATACCTCTTTATCTAGCTCCTTTTTATCAGGAAAGCTCTGCCTTTACTATCTCTTACATTCGGCAGCTAGAACAAGTTTTACAGTTTGACTTAAATCACAATGGCATGACCTTTACAATAAAAAATGAATCTAACACACCTGTTGGTGATTTTATTGATTCCATTAATAGCTCTACCTGGAAAAGCCTGAATGCTTACTATGTATTGAAAATATTGATCAAAGGCAATCAAATGTCAGCAAAGATGCTTTCCATGAATAGTGAGCATGAAAAATCAGTCAATAATATTTCTTTAAGCGGAGACCTTAATCAAGATCGCCGGCACATACATCGTTTAGCCGATAGCCTCCATAAAAGCTTATTTGGCAGCGAAGGCATAGCCAGCACGCGAATCATTTACACGTGTAAAATCTCGCAGGGTCTTAAGTCTATCGCAGAAGTATGGGAAGCTGATTACGATGGCGCTAACGCCAGACAAATTACCCATGAAAACAGTCTTATTGTGACCCCTACCTATATTCCTCCTCAAGAAGGCCATACGAGCGGAAGCATTATGTATGTTTCTTATCGAGCGGGGCAGTCAAAAATCTATATAGCTTCCTTAAAAGATGGTGTAGGCAGGCGTTTCAGCTTGCTTAAAGGTAATCAATTGATGCCTGCTATTGCCAAACAAAGGGATAAGGTAGCTTTCATTTGCGATTATACCGGCAACCCTGATCTTTTCCTGCAAGCATTTAATCCTGAAAAAGGCGCTTTAGGTAAACCTCAACAAATTTTTTCTACCCATCTAGCCACGCAAGGAACCCCTACCTTTAGCCCAGATGGTACTAAGGTTGCCTTTGTTTCTAACAAAGATGGATCGCCCCGCATTTATGTCATAGACATTCCGCAACCCGGAGCAAGCCTTAAAAACATTAAAGCTCTCTTGATTAGCAAATCAAATCGAGAGAACACAGCTCCTGCCTGGTCCCCCGATGGCAGTAAGCTAGCTTATTGTGCAAAAAGCCAGGATATCCGCCAAATTTGGGTTTATGATTTTGACAAAAAGCAAGAAAGGCAAATTACTAAAGGAGGGGGTCACAAAGAAAATCCTACCTGGGCTCCTAATAGCTTGCATCTTATTTTTAACTCTGCGGGCGATAATAGCAGCGAACTCTATTTGATCAATATGCATCAAACAGAAGCAGTAAAAATTTCCTCAGGAAAAGGCCTGAAACGCTTTCCTGCATGGGAGCCTAAGTTTAGCAAATAGCTCATTGCCTTATAGTGTCAGTCAAGCTTTAAGTCTCTTGATGGCTCTTTTCTCCCATGAGCTACTTACGCTTGAGCCTCAAAGCCTTTGCTTCGAGCATGCCTAGGATTAAAATGCTGCCCTAAATCCTATTAGCTCCTCTTAAGTAAGAGTAAAAAAACTAAGACCCATAAAAAAGCTTTTTTAGAGCTTTTCTAGGCTCATACACTTAAAACAAGTTAAAACGCAAGTTGCTTAAAATTAAAGAGATAAAACCCTAAAAACCTCTCAAGGAAGATAGAGTCTTATTCTTATCTTTCTTTTGTAAAACAAGCTAATTAAAAAAGCTCTTTTAGAATATTTCCCCTTTTATGTTACTATCTTATTTTTGTAATTATTTATAGCCACAAAGCCTGAGGATTTTATGAAATTAACTCCCTATTGCCTGCTTTTGAATATACTTCTTATTAGCTTATCCTTTACAAGCTGCAGGCGCACGAGCGATGATGTATGGGAAGATACGAAAACCGCTGGGCGTCATATTGGAAGAGGTGTTAAATCTCTTGGCGGTAAACATGGCGATTCGCGCCAAGTCTATTCTCCTGATGAATTTTATACCCTGGGTAAACCAAGCAATTCTGCAAATATTTATGCTCACGAAGACTTTATACCCTTACAAGATCAGCCCAACGTTGCCGAGTTAGCCATGGCAGAATCTGTTAGCCCACAGCCGAGAGAAAATCCAGGTGATCCAGGCAGTACTCTCCCCGACATTCAATTTTTCAAAGATCCTAGTACTATTCAAGGCCTTTCGGGTATTTTCCAAAGCATCAAATTTGATTATAATAGCAATTTGATCAAAGGCCAGGAAAACATGAGTATTTTACGCAAGGTAGTAGACTATCTGCAAAGAAATCCTAACACCTATATTTTTATTGAAGGACATACCGACGAAAGAGGAGCAGAAGCTTATAACCTAGCTTTAGGCTCACGGCGTGCTAACGCTGTTCGTAATGCTCTGATTGCCGAAGGCGCCAGCCCTGATAATATTTTTACGATCTCTTATGGTAAAGAACGTCCTGCCGTGATGGAAAGCCACGAAGAGGCCTGGGCACAAAATCGTCGAGCAGAATTTAAAATTTATCAAAAATAATGTTTATAGAAATCTTCTTCCCAAGGCTCAGGTTGCGCAAGCAACCTGGAGTTATAAAAGTTATGATATTCCTTATCATCCCTTTAATTTTTTGCTTTCTAGGCAATATTGATGCAGCCCCTAATCGCTATTATAATGATCAAACAGCCGTTGTTCTGCGTGAAATGCGCCATAATCTGGATGATTTACGCCATGAGGTCGGCAATCACGAAATTGAAATCAAAACCTATGATGAGAAAGTCCGTACTTTAGAAACGATTATCGACTCGATGCGCCAGCAATGGATGGAAGCAGGGCATGCGCACACAGAAGCATGGAAAGATTCTTCTAAAGCCCTAGAAATAAAAATTAATAGCCTGGAGCTCCTTACTCAAGGGATCATTTCGGACGCTAAGCAGTTTAAAACCTACTCGAATGAAATAGCTACCACCCTCTCCCAATATAAGCAAAAGCTTACGGAGCTTGAAAAAATTATTGAATTTCAAAATCAAAACATCGATAGCCTTCATCAAGCGATCAAATCAGTTGCCGAGGCCTTAAATCCCACAAGCGGTGTTTCAGAAAAAGTTGGGCTTCCATCCGTTAAGATTTATAAAGTGGTACCCGGAGACACTTTAGAAAAGATTGCGCGTAAGCATCAAACGACTATCCAAGCCATTAAAGAGCTTAATGGCCTTTCCCATGATAAAATCGTTGTTGGCCAAAATCTTAGAATCCCATGAGTAATTCGCAAGCAATTGGAATTTTTGACTCAGGGATCGGCGGGCTAACAGTGATGAAACAAATCATGCATAAGCTTCCTCATGAACAAATTATTTATTTCGGAGACTCTGCCAGGTTGCCTTATGGCGACAAAAGTGCCGATACCATCCTGCGTTATTCTATAGAAAACGCAATCTTTTTAATGGAACACCAAATTAAATTACTAGTTATTGCCTGTAATACAGCTTCAGCCTATGCTGTAGATAAGTTGAAACAGATCCTTAAAATCCCTATTGTTGATGTGATTCAGCCAGGGGTGGAGCATGCCGCTAAAGCTTCACGCCAACTAAGAATAGGTGTGCTTGCTACACGAGCGACCACCGAATCAGGTATTTATCCCCAACAAATTAAAAAAAAGCTCCCCTCTTGCCAAGTTTACTCCATGTCATGCCCCCTGTTAGTACCCCTTATTGAAGAGCACCTATTCGATCATCCGGCCACCCAGCTAATTATCAAAGATTATCTTGCCCCTTTAAAGCAAAGCAGCATTGATACATTACTTCTTGGATGCACTCACTACCCTCTTCTTCGTTCTTTGATCCAAAAGGAAATAGGCCCGCATGTCTGCATTGTCGACTCGGCTAGCACCTGCGCAGAACATGTATCGCTCACTTTAGAGACTCATCATTTACATGCCTCCCCGGGTAAAACACCTCCTCATCGCTTTTATGTTTCGGATTATCCTGAAAAATTTCGTTTGCATGGCTCCAAGTTTCTGGGACATTCCATTGATAAAGTAGACATCCCTTTAAAAATGAAATTTGAGATTTAAAGTCGCCTATCTATCCATACAAGTAGACCTCCTTAACGTAGAGAAATACACATTCTTATCTATACTCAAGAATATTTAATAACTTTATTATGCTAAAAAACAAAAAGATTGCTAAACTTTAAAGTTTAATCTCCTCTCTTGATTATCTAATCTTTTAATTTAAACGATAACAAGAGCCTTGCTATCGTTTTTGCTAACTTTAAGGGATAAGCATGAAGCATTCTCTATTTACTTCCGAAGCAGTAGGGATTGGTCATCCTGATAAGGTCGCTGATCAAATTTCTGATGCTATATTAGATGCTTGTCTTGAGCAAGATGAAAACTCCCGAGTGGCTTGCGAAACAATGGTAACTTTAGGCCTTGTCGTGGTTGCAGGAGAGATTACGACTAAAGCACAAGTAGATTATCAAGAAATCGTACGTAATACTCTTAAATATATAGGTTACGATCAATTAGAAGAGGGCTTTGACTATCGCTCATGTGGCGTGCTAACCTCTATTCATAAGCAATCCTTAGACATCGCTCAAGGTATCAATGAAAGAGAAGGCCTTTATAAAGAACAAGGTGCAGGCGATCAGGGCATAATGTTTGGGTATGCTTGTGAAGAGACACCCGAATTAATGCCTTTACCTATCACGCTAGCCCATCAAATTGTTCGAGAGCTCCATCACATCCTACAAAACAAACAGCTTCCTTATCTAAGACCTGATGCGAAAACGCAAATTACAATAGAGTATGATGAAAAAAATCAACCTATCCGTCTTCATACCGTTGTGATCTCCGTGCAGCATGCAGAAGGAGTTAAAAGAGAGACAATCGTCCATGATATGCAAGCACTTGTGCATAGGATAGCTCCTAAAGGCTTTATTACGGATAATACTCTTTTCTACATTAATCCTACCGGCCGTTTTGTGATTGGAGGCCCTGCGGGCGACTGTGGGCTTACCGGAAGAAAGATTATTGTAGACACCTATGGAGGAATGGGCCATCATGGAGGTGGGGCTTTTTCAGGCAAGGATCCCTCTAAGGTAGATCGTTCCGCTTCCTATGCAGCTCGTTATGTGGCAAAAAACATCGTGGCAGCTAAATTAGCCCGGCGCTGTGAAGTGCAAATTTCTTATGCTATCGGTGTTTCCCATCCCCTTTCTATTAAAGTAGATACTTTTGGTACAGGATCAGTGAGTGAAGATATTCTCAGCAGAGCCGTCCCTTTAGTGTTTGATTTAACACCTAAAGGCATCATTCAAATGCTTAACTTAAAAAAACCTATTTATCTCTCTACTGCTTTTGGTGGGCATTTTGGGCGTCATGAAGAAAACTTTACTTGGGAAAAAACAGATAAGATTATTTCCTTGTTAGAATGTGTAAAAATGGAATCTTTTGCCGCAGGATAGAGTATGTCATTAACAATCGATCAAATGAAAAAAATTCTTAAAGAACTTAACTCTTCTTTAAAGGAAGCGCTTTTTGATCACTGCACAGCGTCACATCCTCAAAAGATTATCCTTCATTTCAAAGACGCACCCTCCTTATTGATTTGTTTTCAAGAAGCCTTTTTGCGCTTCCATCTTACCAAATACCCTGGTCAAGATATTTCTTCATTCTTTTCTAAGCAACTGACCCATCATTTACGGACCTGGTATTTAGAAAGCTGCGAGCTTATCAATGAAGATAGAATTTTATGGATGGTTTTTAAAAAAGGCAAGCTCACCCAAACTCTTATCAGCGAACTTATTCCTAAAAAACCCAATTGCTATCTTGTTGATAGCCAACAGTGCATTCTAGTTTCTTTGCATCCCACTATCCATACTTTTTATACTCCTCCTAAAACTCTGCCTCCTCTTTTGCCACTCGACTCGCCTGAGAATATTACTAGTGCTTCAGTGGAAGCTATCTACAGACAGAAAGAATTAGAAGCTGAATTTCTTGAAAAAAGAAATGCACTGGTTGCCGAGCTAAAAAATAAATTAAATAAAACTCGGAAAGCCGAAGCTAAATTTTCTGAAGAGCTACAGAAAGCTCTTCTTTGGGAACAAGCACACCATGAAGCTTCCCTTCTTCAAGCCAATCTATATAAAATAACGAAGGGGTTAAGCCAGGTCAGGGTCAATGATTGGTTGAAAGGTAATCAAGAAGTCATCCTAAACTTAGACCCTACCTTTTCACCCTCTGAAGAAGCCTCTAAACGCTTTCAAAAAAGTAAAAAATTAAAAAAAGCGGTTGCCCCCCTCTCCGCTCAGTTAAAGCGAGCCCATCTAGCCATAGAAAAGTTATCTTTAATGCTAGAACAGGTGCAACAGCTCGAGACTAAGCAAAAGCTTGAAAGTTTTTGCCAAATACATTCGGAGGAGTTATCTAAGAAAATAACAAAGAATCACTCGACAAAGAAAAATTTATCTTTACCTTATCACGAATTTGTGACTCAAGCAGGATTAAAGATATGGGTAGGCAAGAACGCCCATGCTAACGATAAATTAACTTTTACTTATGCCCGTGGCTCGGATTATTGGCTACATGCTAGAGATGTCCCTGGATCGCATGTCATTTTACATCTGGATAAACATCCTAAACCCGATGAAGAGTCTTTACAAGATGCTATTCATGCAGCTCTTTTCTACAGCAAAGCTAAAGAGCGCCAAGAAGGAGAAGTTTGCATCACTCAATGTAAATATGTCTCGCGTTATAAAAACCATACTCCGGGAAAAGTTCATCTCTCTATTCAACGTATCGCTTACGCTAAAATAGATCTAGAGCGGCTAAAAAAACTTAAAGAAAATAAGTTTACCACTCTTTCTTAGGGTTTAAAATTTTCTTAAATAAAGAGATACTTGACAAGCTTTTTATACAATCATATGGAAAGACTAGATCTTTAATTAGCAAGGAAGCTGTTGGAAAGGTAACATTTTTTTCAAAAAACAGGAACACTATTTTTTCAACAGACCTCTATGTTTCTATAAACCTATCAATTAAAAGGTGGCATTTATAAAAAATTAATTAAAAAATGTAATTATACGCTTTCGAGCCACTCTTTATGTAATCATATGCTTGATAAAAAGCTTGGTTTTTACGGGTAGAGCCAGCCTGGAAAAAGGTTAATTTCTTTTTTGGTTATGTAGACTTAATTTCTCTAAAAGGTATTAGAAAAAAGATAAGCATGAAATTCATGCGAATGTATGAAATTTAGCAAGTAGGCGCGATTTTTTCCTTGGCCTATAGAATAAGTCGTTCTATTTGTTATTCTTCCTCTTCTAAGAAGCGATAGCCCACCCCGCGGACCGTCTCAATCCATTGAAAGTTGGGACCTAATTTTTTACGAAGAGAAGCGACGTGTACATCAATATTTCTATCCACCACAAAAGCGTCACTATTTTGAATATCGTCAAGCAATTGGTTACGGGTTAAAACCTTACCCATATTTGTTACCAAGCGCTTTAAAATCCCAAATTCTGAAAGGGTCAAAGAAATAGATTTATCGTTTTTTCTTACCAGATAACGTTCTAATTCTATTGTAAAATTACCAAACGCAATAATTTTTAAAGCTTTTTCATGGGTATCTTTGCCACGTCGCAGTACAGCTCGAACGCGTGAAAATAAAACTTTAGGGGAAAAAGGCTTTGCCACATAATCATCGGCCCCTAATTCCAACCCTAACACTACATCTAATTCCTCACTTTTTGCAGAAATCATAATGACCGGAATATCTTTTAATTCGGAATGAATTTTCATTTTTCGGCAAACATCTAGGCCACTTAAGCCAGGAAGCATAATATCTAAAATCACTAAATCCGGTTTCTCTCTTTCAATGGCTCTTAATCCATTCAGGCCATCAATTTCTGTATGCAATTTATAGCCAGAAATATCTGCTTGTAATTTAATCAATGCCGCTATATCTTCCTCATCTTCAAGCAGTACAATTTTTGATTTTTGCATGATACGCCTTTCTCAAGGTAAATTCTTTTTATCTCCATTTTAACATAGGCTGGATTTTTATTTCATCAAATTTTAAAATACTTTTTTTAACAGTTTTTTTTCTTACATTAAAATTTTTTTTATAAAGTTTAATGTAGAAGATTTTTAGGGTTGGTTCTAATGTCCTATTTTAAAATTTTTACTCTTTCGTTTTGTTTTAGCTTGCTGTTTATTGCTCTCTTTATAGGGTTTACTTTTGATTCAAGAACCCTCCTTGACCAAACTTATGAGCATTTTGCTAGCCAACAATACGATGAAGCACACCTCCATCTCTTACATGGCGATCATGCCCTCTCATCAGCAGACTTTTATTTATATGAAGGGTATATAGCTCGTGAGAAATTAGGGGCAGAAAAATCACAACCTTATTTTTTAGAGGCCCTGCAGCATCTTACTAATAAAAGAAGTAATAAAGCTTTTGAATTATCTTTAAATTTAGCCTTAAATGCTTTTTTGCAAAAAGATATAGACGCCTTACATCAAGCGCTTGATCAATGCCTTTTGTATACTACTGTTGATCATCCTTGGTTCCTTTTCTTTAAAGGCTATTATTTTTATTTGCTCAAAGATTATCCTCAAGCCCTTACCCATTGGCAAGCTAGCCAATCTAGATCTTGGCTATCTAAATGGATGGAAGCAAGTTTTCAACGCCATCTTCCAGAAGAAAAAGTGAGGCTTAATTGTTTATACGCTCAAATCGAGGTAGGCCAATTAGAGGAAGCCCGCCAAGCATTGAAAGCCATGCTTTTCATCTCCCCAGCGGCTGTCGAAGAGGATGCTAATCTGCTATTAGCTTTAAGCTACGTGAAAGAAGCCGAAAAATTGCCCCCACCTGCACGCCCTTTTGCTTATCAAAAAGCTGCAAGCTATCTCCAATTAACGTCCAACGCCCATGTCTATTACCTTCAAGAAAAAAGTTACCTTGCTCATTCCTTTAAAGCCCAGCTTTTGCAAGAAATTGAAGGTTTTACATTTATAAGCTTACCGCTTTACCTTCACACCTTAGAGAGAATGCATGCTTTTCCTCAATTAGAGGAAATAAGTAAGCGATTTGCTCAGAGATTTACTGAAATGATTTGCACAGGAAATATTGAAGAAGCTTCGCAATTTATTCAAGGAATAACAGACCATTTGTATGAAAGTAATTTTCATCAGCTGTTGGTCTCGCAATTAACAGCCTCTATGCAAGAAGCGATAAAAAAGGGCCATCTTGATTACTGGAAAGAGGGCTGGATTCTCAGCCAAAAGCTTCTCTCTTCTGATTCTTCCTGCCTGCCAACACTCATCCATGCTTTAGCATCTAAAATCTTGGAGGTACTTGAGAATGGTGCTGAAATTTCTAAAGAAATCTACGCCTATCTTGACCTATGGCAGGCTTTAGAAAAAAGAGCTTTCCAGCGCTATACCTTAGCTCAGCAGCTATTGCAAAAAGCCGAATGTCTTTGGTCGCTTAAAAATAAACCTCAAAAAGCCATAGATCTTATAAGATTGGCTACTACCTTACCCTTCGAAGAAGAGCTAAAAGAGTTCCAGCAAGACATTGAACGTGCAGTAATTAAAATATATCAACAGGCAGTTCTTCAAGATAACGTTCATCATTTTGCCTTTATCCAACAAGCTATACAACAATTTAATTTTAGTTCTCTGCCAGTCCTGGAGGCTTCAGAAATCGCTAACCAAATAGCAGATGCACAATACTTGTACAAAAAAAAGCAGTTTACCTTAGCTGCCGATAAAGCTTTAGGAGTACTTAAAGCTACTCCTTGCGATCAAGCAGCCCGCCGTATAGCTGTTTTGACTGCTTATGAAGAAGGGAAATATTTTGAAGTGATCGAACATGCTAGGCATTTAAGCAGCCTAGATTCTTCTATCTTAGAGCCTCTGGCCATTTCTATGCTCATTACGGGAGAGAAGCAAGGAGCCTCTTTCCTGCAACTTCTTTGCGCTCATCAGCCTTTATCGGATGATAATAAGCTGCGCCTAGGTTTAGGCTATTTACTAGTATCTCAGCCCGAACCAAGCATTAGTTGGCTGAAGCAAATTCAAAGGGCTCAACATGCTCTCTTCCATGATGAAATCCTTCTAGGATTTTATATTGCAGCCTTTCAAAAGCAAGATTGGCTGCGGGTGATTGACTTATATCCTCAGCTGGCTCCTTCTAGGCAGCAAATTCCTGCCGTTCAAGGCATGCTTATCCAAGCTTATCTTGCCCAGGATCAAAAAGAACAAGCCGAAGAGATATTTGCTACTTTTTTAAAGCACATTCCCCTTTATTTCCTCGAAGAGAGGGGTTCTACACCTTACAATATCCTTAAAATGCATTTGTATAGCTTTAATGCCTATGATTTTGCTGCCCGCTATTTTCTTTATATTAAAAAAGATTTAGTCCAAGCCTTAAGTTATTTTCGCCAAGTTAAAAATCCCCTTCCTGATCTTCTTTTAGAAAGGGCTCAGCTGGCTTATACATTAAAAAATTACCCCGCATCGCTTAAAGATTTACATGAAGCCTTACAGAATGTCCAGGGCTCGCCACGAGAAAAAGCTCTTTTGCTTTTAGGCCAAATTTATTTTGAAATTGGTTTATATCCTGATAGCGTCTCTTCTTTTAAAGAACTATTTGCTTTAGATTGTCGGCAAGATTTGAGTGTTCATCGATTATATGGTCAAGCGCTTACCCTTCTAGGAAGAGCTGATCTTGCCTCTATACATTTTAGGCAATTTGAAATCGATCATCTTGCTTTATTCCCAATCCCTCAAAATTTGGGCATCGATCTCAAAGAGAATAAATCTTTCAATCTAAGCTCACAGCTATTAAGCCACCAGCTGCAATTATACCCTCAAAGTATCTCCCTTCAGCTACTTTCAGCCAAAGAGCTTATTTCTTATTTTAATTATTCAACGGATAGCTGCGCTGATAGCTCTGAAAAACTTCTATTAGCATACGATATTCTTAAGAAAATCAATGAAAAGCATTCTTATCTTCCAGAAGCCTGGTATCTTCAAGGCCAAGTCTTAACTCATTTAAAACTTAATCGAAGTGCCAAACAAGCTTTCTCAAAAGCGATTGATTTAAATCCTTACTATGTGGAAGCCTATAAGCAATTAGCGCTGATTAATAAAATTGAGAAAGATTTTGACTCTGCTCTTTATCATCTAAAGCAAGTTTTACAAATTGCTCCTCGCGATGAAGAAGCATGGCGCTCGCTGGCTTGTATAGAGGAAGAGCAAAATCATTTAACCGATGCAATTCAAGCCTGGAGTAAAGCATTAAAGCTCCACCCCCTTCACCCACTTTATTTACTCAAATTAGCAAATTTAAGTTTTAACCTACATACCACAGAATGGAGAGAGAAGGCGTAAATTAATTATACCGATTGCATCCAGGAAATTTAAAGTTGCCAATGAATGTACCCGCCATCCTTTTACTCCTTCTTAATTGAATCTTTTTGCTTTTTACTATATCCTATAGATAATTTAAAAGAGATCGATTGATGTTTTTTGTATTTGTACTTTTTGCCCTTTTTGCTAGCGTTTTCACAGTCGGCAAAGTTGCTCTAGAATATGCACAGCCTTTTTTCCTGATTGGATCACGCATGCTAGTTGCGGGTATACTTCTTTTAGCCTATGAATTTTACCGCAAGGGTGCCCATATCTCCATGAATTGGCACAGCTTTGGTCGTATCTTACGCCTGGCTTTCTTTAACATTTACATTACCAATGTCCTCGAATTTTGGGGTCTGAAATATTTAACCTCTTTTAAAACCTGTTTTATCTATAGCCTTTCTCCCTTTATATCTGCTTTATTTTCCTATTTTATTTTCACAGAGAAAATGTCGATAAAAAAATGGATAGGATTAATGATTGGATTTGTAGGCATAATTCCTATGTTACTTAGTGAAACATCTGCAGAGCAAAAAGCGGGCCATCTCTTTATGTTTTCTTGGGCAGAGTTAGCTGTGATTATTGCCGCTACTACAAGCGTTTATGGATGGATTCTTTTACGTCAGCTCGTTAATGAAAATCTTTATTCACCTTTGTTTGCCAATGGAATGAGCATGCTGATAGGTGGAATCATTACCCTTTTTCACTCGCTGCTAGTAGAAGATTGGAAGCCCGTACCTGTTAATCTTAACAGCCTTGTCCCCTTCTTTATTTGTGCGGCTTGGTTGTTACTTGTCTCAAATCTTATCTGCTATAATCTTTACGGCTGGCTAATGAAACGTTTTTCTGCCACTTTTATGTCTTTTGCAGGCTTTTCCACTTCAATGTTTTCTGCTCTATTCGGGTGGGCTCTCTTGGGAGAGGAACTAGGCTTAGCCTTTTTCACTTCTTCGGCCCTTAATTTGCTAGGTTTAAGTCTTTTCTATCAGGAAGAATTAAAAAAATCTAGCGTCAGGGTGAGCCGACAAACGACCGGCTAAAGAAAAAGCATCTGCCTCGTTTATATTGCCTTCCCCTAGTTTATTACTTTTTTCATGAATAGCTAGCCAGCATGGCGCTCATCATTTCCTTAAAATTACTAACGAATGATAGAATTAAGCCTCTCACCGCTAACAAAAAGGGGGTGTAAACATAAAAAGCCTTGTTTAAATTTAGGGCAAACCTTATAAAAGGTCTTCCTGAAGCTTTATCAAGAGTAGTACCATGTCATCCTCCCGCATTGAAGGAGAAACTTACTTTCAAGCTAATACCTTCTTTTATAACGATCATATCAACCCTATCATTGCTTCTATTATTCCTCAGTTTGAAGGGATGATGCGCTCTTATGTGCTCTTACACTTAATTTTTTTGATATTAGGTGTGATTGAATGTATCTTAATGGTTACCTTTTTTAGCTTATTGACACAATCAGCTTTACTTGCTATGTGTTTAGCTGGAGTATTTCTTACCTTCTTTTCTTATTTCATCCTGAAAGTTTATTACCAGACTAAGAAGCCTGAGCAGCATAAAGAGATCATTCAACGTTATTTGGCTGCTTGCAAAAGCCTTTTGAATTATCAAGAAGGTTGCCCAGAACATCATATTGCTTTAGCCAATGCATGTTGCAAATTAGCTAATAACCTTCACGGCAAAGAATATAATTTTTATTCCTTCCCTCAATGGCTAAAATCTTTACATTCTTTTATAGAAAAATTTAGCTGTTGGTGGCATTGGCAAGATGTCCATCGCTTTAAAGAACTTCTCTTGCTAACTTCTGTAGAAGAAAATATCAAGCTTGTCAAGTGCGAGCCGACTAGCTTGGAGGTCCACGCCTCGCTTGCCAATGCTTACGTTATGCTTTCCGGCCTTTATGTAGATCCGCGTAAGTTAGAGGGATATGATGAGGAACGCTGGATGCCTGTAGAGCGCTATTCCCTTCAGATGGAAGAGAAATTCCGTGCCATTGCCGAACGAGCCATTGAAGAATTTAAGGTTCTTAATGATTATGCACCCAACGACCCTTGGGTCCATGCCCAACTAGCTTATAGTTATCGTGATCTGCAAATGCCTAAAGAAGAAATTAAAGAATATGAAACCATCTTAAAATTAAACCCGGGTGATCGAGAAACTTTCTATAAGCTGGGCCTTCTTTACTTCCAACAAGGATTTAATGCGCAAGGACTACGTGTGTATGAAGAATTAAAACGTACGCATTATAAAAAGGCAGAAAGCTTAATGGAAAATTATGGCTTATTTAAACCTTTTTCTTAAGAGCATCCATTGAAATATTTGTTTATTTTATTTACCACTCTGTCTTTATCGTTAGCTGCTGAAGAGTCTGTTATAGATTTTTTTGAAGAACGTTTATCTTTACATCCTCCCACGGAGCAAGAGGAATTAGCGGTAGTCCAAGCTGTACACCTATTTCTAGAACGCATTCAACAAAGAAATATTAATGATGCTTATTTTCTTAGTACAAGTAAAGAGTTTCAACAAGCTTCTTCTTTCAAATATTTTCGACTTTTCATCCAGGACCTTTATGGAAAGGTTTTAACTACTCAACTCACCAGAAAGAATGTTTCGTTTACTAATGTAGCCAAAGATCAAGCTACTTACCAAATCTTGTTAAAAGGCTCGTCAACACATCAGAAATTCTATCTTGAATTTCACCTAGCTAACCGAGAAGGCGATTGGAAAATTATGCATATCAAAATCTATAAGAGCTACCCTACCACTCCTTCCCAGCAATCTTAATTTCTTATCGATTAAGATCCTCAATTACACCTTTTAAAGAAACTACGTCTGTATAACCAAAAAAAAATCACCCTTTTTTCAAGCTGGCCCTACCCGTAAAAACAAGCTTTTTACTAAGTATATGATGACATAAAGAGTTACTCGAGAGCGTATTACTTCTTAAGTATATTTTAAGCTTTTTATCCTTTTCATTCCCTGCCTAACCTAAACTAGCTTGAGAGTAGCGCCTTAAATAGGCTATAATCACTTGAAGTAAACTTTCAATGCGTCGCTGGAAGGAAAACTGCAAGCTAGCTTTAATGGCACCAACCCTAAATGCTATTTTAAGGTAAGTAGCCAGGGTTAACGCATTATAAATAAATTTTTTAAAAGTTCTTCTCTGTAAGTAATATTACATGCAGCTCTCAAGCGCTTTGCTTGCAAAGATGCTTTGCGAGGATCCTTTTTTAAAAGATTTAAAGCCATTTTTCGCAAACAACTTAAATTTTGTGCCATTGTTTTGTCTTTATATTTTTGCTTGTCTTCT